>NZ_JBTGVH010000005.1:0-53589 GCF_054343485.1 Mycoplasma sp. 613B
ATGTAATTAAATCAGATAAATAAAAACCGTTTTGCCCCATAAAACAGGCATAAACGGTTTTTTAATTAACCAAACTGGGAAACTAATAAAAAAAATCAATCTTAATAGATTGAAATATTTCTTATTTTAAAAGTAATTTAATGAATGCATGATTTTCTACCACTTCTTCTACATGTGTTGCTTCGTGAGAGTGGAAAGAAAGCATCATTAAAGTTCCTATAATTCCAATAGCAAAGAATATTAATGATCAATATCATTCTTTTTTTGAACCATTTCTTAAGTGAATGAACTCTGGAACAAGTTCTATTACAACAACAAAAGTTAGGATAGAACCACCAGAAGCATTAATTATTGGTAGTAATCATCAAATTGTTTGCAAATGTCTATTTATAAATGCACCTATAGTCATAATAGGAATTAATAAAAGAGTAGTTAATAAGTTATAAATAACTGCTTTTTTAACTGTTTGACCATATTGTACTTGTCTATAATAAACAATCAAAATTTCAATTACAATGTGAATGTTAAATGTAACAATTAAACCTACATTAATATCTTCACCTACACTTATTCTTGAAACTGTAGCTCCTAAAATAAATCCATCAATTGTTCTATGTGATAAAAGCAATAATATAGCTAATCAAGCAGATTTAGGATTATCGATATCACTAAAGTTTATAATGTGGTCGCTATGACCATGTTCATTATGGTCTTTGTGAACATCAGAAACACCAAAAAAACGCACAAAAATATATCTAACAATAAAAATAGTACCAATTCCAATAATTGCTCCTGAACCAATTATTGCTAAAGTCAATAATTGTTCATTATAAACACTTTTACTTAGAAAATCTTTCAATTCATCTTGATGATGAATTTTGTGTTCGATGGTATCAAAACCTTCTCTTAAAAATCCTACTGTTCCTATAATAATTAGCATTCCTGCACTTAGGGCATATAAGTAAATATTTGAACTTCTTTTAATAGTTGGTTTTAATTTAGCAATTAGTAAAACCATTGTAATTGGTACTATTAATAATATTGATATATATATTAATAGATTAACAAAAATTGCTAAATCAATATTTCCATTAAAAGACTCAGCTTTATATGGGAACATATTTTCCTTTCTACATTAAAATTAATTATAAATTTTAGCATATTTTTTAATTAAACAAGTATAATTAACCTATGAAATTTCCAAAATTATTATTTTTAGATTTAGATGGAACACTTTTAGATAAAGGTATAGGTGTTTGAGCTAAAATGAGTGAAAAAAATAAAGATGCTGTTTTAGAATATTCAAAACAATATCCTGTTGTTATTTCAACAGGTAGAACCTTTAATCATGAAGTAGAAAAAATAGCTAAATCAGTTAATGCTAAATTTATAGTATGTCAAAACGGTTCCATTATACTTGACAAAAATTTTAAGGAAATTCAAAACTATAAAATTTCTCAAGAAGTAATTAAACAAATTTTGGATGAAGTAATTAATCAAAAACTTACTTTTGTTGCAAATCCTGGATCAATAGTTTATGGACGTGGTTTTTGAAACAAAATATATTCTTTATTTTCTCACTTTAGTCATAAAGACTATGAAGAGTTTGAAATCAAAGAATTAAATAAAATTCTTGTAATAGGACATTCAAAAAAGAAAATTAAAAATTTATTTAATGATTTAACAACTAAATTTCATAACCAAATAGACGCAAGAATTGTGGGTAAAAATTACGCAATTGAAATTACAAGACATGATTGTTCAAAAGGAGAAGCAGCAAAAACCATAGCAGAATTTTTAAATATTGATTTAAAAGAATCAATGCACATTGGCGATTCTATGAACGATTCTACAACAAAAAATATTGTAGGTACTTTAGTAGCAATGAAAAGTGGTTCTAAAAGGTTGCAAGAAATTGCGGATGTCGTAGGACCGAGAAAACAGAACGGCGGAGTATCAAAAATACTAAAATCATTTAAATAAAAAAATAAATATTAGTCAAAACATAATAAAAAAATACGGAATCCTAAAAAAAGAATATTCCGTATTTTTCTTAAATCAAAATCTAATTTATTAAAAAATTGAAAAATTTTGATTATTTTTTTGAATAATTATGAATTTTTTTAAATAAAATGATATAATTTAAATATATGAGTAAAGTGGTTATCAAAAATTTGATTAAAATTTACAATAAAAATAAAATGTTAAATAATATTCTATTTAAAATGAAATTTAAAAGTTTTTATTTAGTATCAAAAATAGCAGTTTTATCAGAAATACTATTTTAAAAGAAGACAAAATAATGGTAATTATGATAGTGAAATTTTATTAATAACAAGTTTTTAAAAATAAAACTAAAATGATATTTTGTAAAATTTCGAAATAATATTAACTACATTACAAATATATTTTATTGAGTAAAAAGGAGTAAATAATGAAAAAAATAATATTTAGTTTAACAGCAGCAACTTATGTTGCTTTACCAGTGATTTCTGTTTCTGCTTTTGGTGATTCAGAAACAGGACATTTATATGTAATAGAAATAAATGGTGTGCCTAAATCATTTAGAAATCATCAAGAAATTTTAAATGAATTGTTAAAAATAGGAAACAGAAGATTTACAAGTGCAATTGGTCTTAAAGATACAAATAATCAATATGGTCAAGTTTTTCTTGAACCAGAAAAACTTTATAAATATGATCGAGAAAAAATAAAACCTGCATACAGAGATATTTTTGGAAATTACGTTGATAATCAAAGACTTGCAATTGATTCATATATTTCTGAAAACAGAATAGTTAAAAAATACTTTGATAGTTTCAACAATCCTTTTGATACTCAAGAAGAAGCGCAGTTAAGCATAGTTGAAGCAATTAAAGAAAATTTAACTTACAATCCGTTTTATGAATTTAAAGTTAAAGAAGTAAATCAACCAGAATATGATTTAAAAATCAATCCATTTATACAGGATGATATAGATAAATTGAGAGATATTTTAGCAAAAGAAAATGTAATTATACGTCATAAAGATGATTTAGAAAATGTAAAAATTAATCAGGAAAAACAAGGAATTACACTAAATGGAAATGACTATATTTATCATAGAGACAATACTGATTTAGAAAATTATTTAGAAAATGTTATGAATAATTTTATTGATGATTTATTTGATATGAAAAACGAAAAAGTCTTTAAACTACAATTTAAATTAGTTGAAACAAAAGGTGATAAAAACAAAACAAATAGTGGTTTTGAAGTTTCAATTAATGATAATGAAAGCAATTGATCTATTATTCAAAATGATGAAAATGGTCTTACTTTAGAAAAAAATGTTAGTCAAAATTATATAGATAAATATAATGTAGAAAATGTTTTAGAAACAATGAAAAATTCTAATGATTATTTTACAACGGATTTAGAACAGAAATATAATTTTTTTGTAAATAAAGTTGGAGATGTTACACTTAGACTCAAAGATAAAAACTTTTTATCAATAAATAATATGAATATAAAAACAAAAACCAAATGAAAACTAGATGAACAAGCAATTGTAAGATATTTTGGTTTTTCTAAAGCACCAGTAAGTATTTTAGATTCTTATGATTCAGCACAAGCATGAAATAATTTTAATATAGAAGTTAACTTAAAATTAGATACAAATAAATTAAAAAGAGTTTTTGAAAATAGAATTAAAAATCTAAATGTAAAAATTTTAAAACAGCAAATGATTTCAACATTAGAGAAAATGTTGAAAAATAATTCTCAATTAAAAGAAAAATATAAAGAATTTAACAATGATTTAGTTTTAGATTTAAATATGAAAAAAATATTAATTAAAAGTATTGAAGAAAAACGTAATAATTTAACATCTAATTATGATTCTGTATTTTATAATATAAACAATTTAATTTCTAAAACTGGAGTGAAAAAAACTAAAGAAAAGATAAATAATTTTAATATTTTAATGAAAAGTAAAATAATTAATAGTATTAAAGACATAAATAATAAAAAATATAAAATATTTATGAAAAGCAAATTCTTTTCTTTAAATGATAAATTTGTTTATAAAAATCAAAATAATATATCATTATTTGAAAATATTGAAAAAAATGATTATACAATTATTAATCATCAAAAATTAATAAAAAATCCATTTAATAATCAAAAAATAAAATATATAAATAAAACTGATTCTACTATAAATGGATTAAATCAATTAAGAAACATTTGATTAGATTATTATGAAAATAACAAAACTAAAAAAGATGAAAAATTGCTTAATATTTTAAAAAATTTTAATCAATACTTTTGAAAAAACAAAGAATTTTTATTTTTAGAAAATACCAAAATAGGAATTTTAAAAAACTTTATTTCAATAGATGATGCAGAGAAAAAAATCTACAATTATAATTCAAGATATACCAATATTACAGAATTAGCTAATCAAACTGAAGAATCGAATTTAGAAGAATATCTTTTAAAAAGAATGAAACCAAAAGAAAGATATTATATCCCAGGATTAAAAAGCACCCTTATTTCTAGAGGGCAACCTTTTAGAGAAGAATTATTTGAATTTAATGATCCTAAAATTTTCCAATTGAACTACAGATTAATTCTTGGAAAATTAATTCTTCCTGTAGCAGAAAGAAGATTTTATGTAGAAGATAACAAATCTATTGAAATAAAATCTAACTATTATAATTTGTGAACCATAGATTTAAATAATCAAGAATTATTCTTTGATTCTCAAGAAGGAATGATGTCATATCTAAGAGATTACATAAAATATAGAGCTAAAAAAATAGAAGGGACTAAATAATGAAAAAGAAAATATTATTAACTAGTGCAGCAATCCTAGCTTTTGCTTCTGTAAATTTGGTAGTAAGTTGTAATCATGAAGAAAAATCAAAAGAACCAAATTTTCCAAAAACGCCAAGACAACAAAAATATGAAGAACTTTTTAATAAATATAAAGAAAAATACGTGGGAAGTGATAATTATGTATTTGATGATTTTGAAGAATTTGATTTCAATAATCAAGATTACTATGAAATAATCAATATTGATAAATTATTAGAATTTAAGCCTACTTATGAATATGTAAAATTAGAAAAATTTAATAACGAAAATATTTTTATATATTTTAAACAAGAAAAAACTGAATTTTTTTATAAGTGATTATTTGATTTTAGATTTAAATTTCAAGTTTATAAGGACGTTATTGACAAATTTGTGCCAAACAAAAAAATAAAATATAAGAATGGAAAAGATGTTTATTTAGTAAAAGAAAGCAAATATAAATTTAAATTTAATTTTTCTCAAAGCGATAAAGATTATAATGAAGTTTTTTCGATTGATAATTCTATTATGGAAGAATTATTATCAATTCCAAATGTAAATATTGAAGGAAGATTTGCTTTTAACAACGAACTTTATTTACCTAAAGAATATAAAAATAATTATTTTTCTAAAATAAATTTATTATCTAATTTTGGTTTTTCTGAATACGAAGATAATGAAAATTATAAATGATTTTCTATTCCAAAACCTAAAATAGAAAAATTCATACCGGGTATTTCACAAAAAGAAATTGATAAGTTTAATTCTTCATTGCCTATAATAAACGTATTTACAACAGAAAATTTAGGTTTTACATCTCGAAATTATTTAAATGACTGATATAACATTGAAAATGATTTAAATGCAAGAGAAAATGTTGAAACAATTGCAAATCAAGATTCAGAAAATTTTTATGATTATGATTTAACTTTTTCTAGAGAAAGAAAAATACAAGATTATGATGTAAAAACAGATGAAAAAAGAGAATATATTAAAAAAGATTCTATTCATTTTATACTTTCTAGACCGCTTAAGATTATATCTACTGAAGGAAAAAATGAAAAAAGAACAGGCTAATTCTTTTCAAAATGATTTTTTTTATTTTTAGAAAATACTAAAATCATTTAAATAGATAAATTTGTTGTATAATTAAATACGTAATTATACAAGGCACCATAGCCAAACGGCCAAGGCATGGGTCTGCAACACCCTGATTACCGGTTCGAATCCGGTTGGTGCCTCCAAATTGCGCCCGTAGCTCAACTGGACAGAGTGTTTGGTTACGGCCCAAAAGGTTAGGGGTTCGACTCCTCTCGGGCGCGCCAAATCACCTTATTGACCATAAAGGAAATTTTTAAAAAGTTTCCTTTTTTCTTATTTGTTTTTCTATATAATTAAATTATGGAAATGAAAATAAAATATAATTATAAATTACATAATATTACTGAATATTCTTTTTTGGAATCAACAATTACAATAGATAAACTTATTTATTTTGCTAAAGAAAATAATTTTTCTTATGCATCTATTTGTGATAGAAATAATATGTTTGGAGTAGCAAAATTAATTGATGAGTGTCAAAAAAATAATTTAAAACCCATAATTGGAATAGATTTAGATGTAGAAAAATATAGATTTTTAATTTTTGCTAAAAATTATAAAGGTTACTTAAAATTAAGTAAATTAAGTTCTGAATTTTTTGCAAAAAAAGAGATTTTTATTTCTGATTTAGATGATGAAAATTTGATAGTTATTGACCATTTTGATTATGGTTTTTATGCAACAAATAAAGAAGTTCCAAATATCGTTAACTTCTACAAAAATAGTAAGGAAATAAATGATGAAAAAACTGTTTTTATAAAGGAAAATCGCCTATTTTTAGAAAAAGATAGAGATGTTTTATCTACACTTTTTTCAATTAATAATAAAGAAATAAAAAATGATTTCTTTGCTTTGTGTGAGCAGGATGAAATAAATGAAAAAAACAATAAAAATATAGAAAAAATTATAGATGATATTAATATAATTTTTCCAACACAACTAAATCCTTTACCTAAATTTAAAAATGATAAAAATTTAGATTCTAAAGAATATTTAATGGATATTATTAAAGAAAAAGCTAATGCTAAAAGTGATGAATTAAAAAAATTTGCTGATAGTTTACCAAGAATAAAAAAAGAGTTAGAAATTATTAATGAACTCGGTTTTTCAGATTATTTTTTAATCATTTGAGATTTAATTAAGTGAGCAAAAGAAGAGAATATTTTTATTGGACCAGGAAGAGGTTCAGTATCAGGATCCCTTATTTCATATATTTTAGACATAACAGAAATAAATCCGCTGAAATATGACTTATATTTTGAAAGATTTTTAAATCCAAAAAGAGTAACAATGCCAGATATAGATATAGATATTCAAGATACAAGAAGAGAAGAATTAATTCATTATTTAATTAATAAATATGGCAAAAAAAATGTAGCACTAATTACAACTTTCCAAACTCTTGGAGCTAAAATGGCATTTAGAGATGTTGCGAGAGTTAAAAAAATTTCTGTTTCAGAAGTTAATGAAATTTCCAAATTAATTCCAAATGATTTTTCATTAAAACAAGCATATGAAAAAATACCTAAATTCAAAGCAAAAATTAACTCAAATCCTTTATATTTAGAAGTTTTTGAAATAGCTAAAGAAATAGAAGGACTTCCACGACAACATGGAACACATGCTGCTGGAGTTGTTATTAGTGACAAAGAAATTGAAACAGTAGTTCCAACTTTATATACAGATAATAATTTTTTAGAAACTCAATTTCCTATGGAGTATCTTGAAAAATTTGGATTATTAAAAATTGATTTATTAGGTTTAAAAAACTTAAGCGTTATTCAAGATGTGATTGAACTTGTAAAGGCAAAAACAGGATTGCAAATCAAAATTGAAAATATTCCAACATATGACTTAAATACTAATTTATTACTTTCAAAAGCACAAACAAACGGTGTTTTTCAACTGGAATCACCAGGAATGAAAGAAACTTTGAAAAAAATTTCCGTCACTTCCATTGATGATGTTGCTGCTATAATCTCTCTTTTTAGACCAGGACCAATAAAAAATATTGATACTTATGCTAAAAGAAAAAAAGGTTTAGAAGAAATTCCAATTATCTCTAATGATTTTGACCAAATTTTAAAAAGCACATATGGAATTATCATATACCAAGAGCAAATTATGCAAATAGCTCAAACTGTTGCTAAAATGGATTTTGCTGATGCAGACATTTTAAGAAGAGCAATTTCTAAAAAAGATATTCATTATATGGAAGAGTTAAAAGAAAAATTTTATTCTGGAGCACTTTCAAATAATTATTCCTTAGAAACTGTTGAAAAAGTTTTTTCTCAAATAGAAAAATTTGCAGAATATGGGTTTAACAAAGCTCATGCAGTAGCTTATGCTGTTTTAGCATATAAAATGGCATATTTAAAAAGTAAATATACTCAATATTTTTATGCTGCTTTAATTAATAATGCAAGTGGTTCTCATGAAACAATTAAAAAATATGTTTTAGAAGCTCAAAATTTAAAATTTGAAATCGAATCTCCAGAAATAAATAGTTCTTTAAATAGTTGTGTTATAGTTGAAAATAAATTAATTTTACCTTTTATTATGATTAAAGGTCTTGGTATTATTGCAACACAAAAAATTATTGAAATAAGATCTAAAGGTCAATTCACTTCATTTTTTGATTTTTGTTTAAAAATGAAAATGAATAAAATTACTGATTCAATTATCAAAACTTTAATTTTTTCAAATACTTTAAGAGAATTTGGAAATATCTTTGAACTTGAAGAAAAATATAACCAAATTTCTTTATATATAGATATAATCGTAGAAAAACAAGGTGATGATTTTTCTTTAAATGAAGAAATTTATGAAAAAACAAAAAATGAATTTTTACAAAATGATATAAAAATAGAACTAGATAATGCTAAAATAGAATTAATTCAAAATAAAGAGTTGTCTTATCTTGGAATGACTTTTACAAAGGAAAAAGCAAGTAAATTTGAAGGAAAAATCAAACTTGCAGATATCCACAAAGGAACTAAGCACATTTTAGTTTTAAAAGTAGTTTCCAAATCTTCTTTCCATGATAAAAACAATAATGAAATGGGTAAAATTACTCTTAAAGATAGTTCAAAAATAATTGAAATATTAATTTTTTGAAGAGAATGAGAAAAAATTAAAGAACTAAAAATTAATCATTATTATGAATTTGAAATACTAAAAAAAGAAAATCATGATTTTAAAATTTCATCTATTATAAAGGAGTTATATGAATAAAAAAATATTATTAGTGGATGCCAATTTACTACTTTTTAAGTCATTTTATGGAACAATTTACAACAATTTAAATAATAAAGATGGTGTTCCAACATCAGCAATCAACGCTTTCTTTTACACTTTATTAAATGTAATTGATTACATTGATCCAGATTGTTTATATCTAGCTTTTGATTCTGCTCAAAAAACAAAAAGACACGAAATGCTTGCTGATTATAAAGATGGCAGAAAACAAGCACCAGAAGAACTTTGAATTCAATTTGATTGAATTAAAAAAATATTAACTGAAATGAATATAGTTTTTGAAAACATTCCAACTTTTGAAGCAGATGATTTAATTGCTACCTTAGCAAAAAGATTTTCAGAAAATGAAAATGAAATTATAGTATTTTCAGAAGATAAAGATTTATTGCAATTGGTAGATGACCATGTATCAGTATTAAACAAAAGAAGAGAAGAATATACACTAAAAACAAGAAAAAACTTTTATATTTATGAAGAAATGGATCCAAGACAAGTTATTGATTTTAAAGCACTTGCTGGCGATCAATCTGATAATATCAAAGGTGTTGAAGGTATAGGAGAAAAAACTGCTAAAAAACTATTAAATAAATTTAGTAATATTGACAATATTTATAGAAGAATTGAAGAAGTTTCAGATTCTTTAAAAGAAAAATTACTTGCAGATAAAGAAAATGTTTATTTATATAGAGAAATTGTAAAATTAAACGACCAAGCAACAACTAAACACACAATAGAAAGTACAACTTTTAAATTTAGAAGAACAAAAGAATTAGCAAATATTTTAGAATATTTAGAATTAAAAAATTTAGAAAAGAAAATAGACAATTTTTAAGATGATAGCAGTTATTGGAAAATATGGTTCTGGAAAAACAACCTTTTTAAAAAAAATAGAAAAATACGGTTATAAAGTTTTATACACCGATGATTTTTATAAAGAATGCTATGCAAAAAACGGAGTTTGCGTTTCTATAATTAAAGAAAAATTAGGAATAAATTTTATTAAAAATGATGAAGTAAATAAAGAAGAAATTAGAAACTTTATTCTTAATGACAAAGGCAATATAAATAAATTAGAACAATTAGTTTATCCGGTGCTTGAAGAACATTTAAGCAAGTATAAATATGATTTTGTTGAAATACCAAATTTATTTACGAAAAACGCAAATTTTCTTCGTTTTTTTTCACAAATTTTAAATATTCAAACAACCGAAGAAAAAAGGCAAAAAAATATTGAAAAAAAAGGTGTGAATAAAAAAATTTCTGAATTAAATAATTTCCTAAATAATGGAAAAATAGGCAAAAAAGTTGTTAATATTTCGTGAGAAGATATAGAAAAAGAAAACTTTTTTGAAGATTTTTTTACAACTTTAAAAATACTATAATAAAATAATTTCACTTAAATAAAAAAACAAAATTTTAGGGAGTAAAATGAAAAGCAAATATAAATTAGAATTAGAAAAAAGAATAACAGATTATGATATGGAAATCATAGAGAATTTTTACTTACCTATTATTGGGGCAAAAGCTGTATTTTTGTTTAGTTTTTTACATAATAAAGTTAAAGCAAACTTATCTTTAAGTTCTCTATTTTTTGAAATTGAAGAATTTATTATTGAATTAAATATGAAAGAAGATAAATTCAAAAAAAGCAAACAATTTTTAGAAGCTGTTGGTTTAATTAGAACCTACTATTCAGAAGACTTAGATGAATACATTTTTTTACTAAAAAAACCTTTAGAAGTTGAGACTATTTTAAAAAATAAATTATTTTTAAATGAAATAGAGAAAAAAATAGGACAAAAAAAATTAGAAAAATTAATAAATAAATTTGAAGTTAAATTAACTAATACAGATGATTATGAAGATATTAGTACAAGCTTTTTAGAAGTTTTCAAAATCGATGAACAAAAAATATCTAATACAGTAGAAATTGAATTAACTAAGGTTAATGACAATTCAACTGCTAAAGAAACTTTTAATACTGAAAGATATTTAAATTTTTTAACTAAAAAATCTGTAAAACCTTCTTTAGTAAAAGAAATTGATAAATTTTTAGTTCATATGAGTCAAGAATCTATTAATGAAGTGTTAAGTTTTTGTTATGAAGTTAATGGTAAAATAAATAGAAAGTATTTTATTACCATAATATCTGATTTACTAAAAAAAGAAATAACTGAAGCAAAGGATATTAAAAATGAGTTAGAAGATGCCCTTTCTTTTAAAAAGAGTTCCCAAACTAATATTTTAGATTTAGATGAAGAAGAAACTAATGGTTCTAATAATTCATTTAAAAATAAAGAAAAAGAAGTTTCAGAAAATGAATTAGAAAAAATATTAGATTTTTTATAGAAAAGAGAATGGTATAAAATGAAATTAAATTTAGATATCTTTTCTAGTGAACAAGAAAAAGAAATAATTGATAAAAAGAAACAACTAATAATTCAAGAAATAAAAAGAAATAGTAAAACATCTGAAATAATTGAACAATATTCAATTTTGGATCAAGAAATTGAAAAAAATTTAGATTTATTTATTCAAGTTTTAGAAAAAAATGAAAATTTTGAAGTTTCAATCGTAAGAACTGAAACAGGAACTTTGAAAAAAGTATTTATTTTATCTGAGAAAAGAAAAAAAGAGAAATATAAACAAAATTTTTGATTAACAGAAATTTTTAGTTTTGATGTTGATTTAGACTTAAAAACTCTTTTAAAACAAAATCAACAAAAAGATACAAAAATTAACTCAAGATTTTTAAAAGTCATAGAAAAATATAAAAATTTAGAGCATGGCTTTTATTTTTATGGCGATATGGGAGTGGGAAAAACAAAATTTTTACAAGCTACATCAGTGCATTTTGCTAAAAAAAATAATTCTATAATTTTTTTAAATATTCCTATTTTTCAAACTTATTTAAATAATAAAATAACTTCCAAAACATTAAATTTAAATGAAATTTTAGAAAAATTGAAAAAAGTAGATAAATTATTTTTAGATGATTTTGGTTTAGAAAAAAAATCAATGTGATTCAGAGATTCAGTTTTATACGAAATTTTAAATTATCGTTTAGAAAATTCAAAAATAACTTTTTTTAGTTCTAATTATTCTTTATTGGAACTCAAAAAAATTTATTTAGATTCTTTTGTGGACAACAACAAAAAAGAAGATGAAGAATTTAAAGTTACAAGATTTATAGAAAGAATTAAAGGACTTACTGAAGAGTATAAAATTTTTGGAAAAAATTTAAGAAATAAATAAAAAAATATTCTTATTTTCATTTATAATTTAATTAAAATTATGAATGAAAATAAAGAAAATAGAAGACAAAAATGAAAAAAATATAGAGATTCTATTAATGGATACTCTTTTTTTTATTTTGCTCTTTTAGAAAAAGATGTAAAACTTAAGAAAAATTATTATAAAATTAAAAAAATAGTAGAAAATTTTAATAAAAAAAGCACATTAAAAATAGATGATTTTTTAATTTTAGAAAATTTAGATAGAGAAAAAAAAGCAAATAGTAATTTAGAAGATGACAAAAATATAAGTTTAAATTTTAATTTTTTAAATAATAAAATAAATGAGTTAAATGCTTTTTTAAATGAAAAAAAGGAAAGAATTACATTTGTAGAAAACATAAATATAGATTCACATATTTTTGATGAAGAGATTCAACATGTTGAGTCAATTAATATCGAAAATGAAAGGATAGAAATGAAAAAAATAAATATAGCTATCGATGGACCTTCAGGAGTTGGTAAATCCAGTGTTTCTGAACTCCTTGCTAAAAAATATGACTTAAAATTTATTAATTCTGGATCATTTTATAGAGCAATTTCTTTGTATTTTTTAAATAAATTAGGAGAAAATAATTTTTCTCAAATATCAAATGAAAAATTTGTATTAGAAAATTGAAATATAGACAAATTGCATTTAGATCAGAAAGGTAATTTATATTTAGAAAATAAGCTAATTAATTCTAATGATTTAAGACAAGATGTTATTTCATGAGGAGCAAGTAATATTGCCAGATATAAAGAAATAAGAAAGCAAATAGTAAAATTTTTACAAGATTATTCAAGTAAGGAAAAAGGGGTAATAATGGATGGAAGAGATACAACATTTGTTATTTTACCTAATGCTGAGTTAAAAATATTTTTATGAGCTTCTGCAGAAGTTCGAGCATTAAGAAGAATGAAACAAAATAAAGAAATGGGATTTGAAACAGATTTTGAAAAACTCAAAAAAGAGATTGAAGATCGTGATTTTCAAGATATGAATAGAGAAAATGATCCTTTACACAAAACAGAAGATGCTATTTTAATTGATTCTTCTAAATTGACTCTTGAAGAAGTAGTGGAAGAAATTTCAAAATTAGTTGAGCAAAGGATGAAAAATGAGTAAGAACATAGTTGCAATTGTAGGAAAACCTAATGTTGGTAAATCAACTTTTTTTAACAAATTAATAGGAAAACGTGTATCAATAGTTCATGATCAACCTGGTGTAACTAGAGATAGACTTTATGAAGAAGTTGAATGAACAGGAAAGAAATTTAAAATAATAGACACAGGTGGAATAGAAGTTGAAGAAAGAATTTTTCAAGAGCAAATAAGAATTCAAGCACAAATAGCTATTGAAGAAGCTGATTTAATTATTTTGATGCTTGATGGAAGAAATGAAGTAGATAAAGACGATTTTTTCGTAGTAAATTTACTTAGAAAAAGTGGAAAAAAAATCCTTGTTGCATGTAATAAATTAGAAGGAAACAAAGAATTTGATTATTCAATTTATAAACTTGGTTTTGAAAAATATTTTCCACTTTCAGCTATGCATAGTGAAGGTATAGGAGATTTATTAGATGAAGTAGTTGCTCATTTAAATTTCGAAAATACAGAAAAATCGGATAAATTTAAACTTTCAATAATAGGTAAACCAAATGCTGGTAAATCATCATTGCTAAATTCTCTTCTTAATGAAAATAGATCTATTGTTTCTCCGATAGCTGGTACTACAAGGGATTCTATATCTTCTTTTTTAACTATTGATAATCAAGAATTTGAAATTATTGATACAGCTGGAATAACAAGAAAATCTAAATTAGTTGAATCGGTTGATCATTACGCCTTAATGAGAGCTATGAATTCCTTATCAGAAAGCAATTTATCTTTAATTATAATTGATGCAACACAAGAATTAAGTCATTTTGATTCAAGACTTGCTGGTTATGCATTTGAAGAAAATAAACCAATAATTATTGTTGTAAATAAATGGGATTTGGTTGAAAAAGAAACAAATACTATGGTAAATTTTGAAAAAAAACTTAGAAAAAATTATAAATTTTTAGATTGAGCTTCTGTTGTATTTATTTCTGCTTTATACAAGAATAGATTAGAAAAATTAAAAGAAGAAATTCTTCATGTAAAAGAAAATTTACAAAGAAAAATTCAAGCAAGTCTTTTAAATGAAGTGTTAATGGAAATTCAAATAAGTCAACCTGCTCCATCATTAAAAGGAAAAAGACTGGAAATTTCCTTTATAAAACAAGTAGAAGGACCTATTCCAACTTTTTTACTTTTTGTTAATAACAAAGATTATGCACATTTTACTTATTTAAGATATATTGAGAATCAACTTAGACAGTATTTTAATTTTAAAGGAACACCAATTAAATTAATTTTAAAAAATAAAGGTGAGAATAAATAATGAAAAGAAAAGAAATTTTAGTTGAACTTTCACAAAGAACTAAATTAAACATAAGACATTGTGATTTATTTTTAGACTCTTTTATTAATTTAGTTATGGATAAATTAAATGAAGAAGAAGAAATTTTGATTCCAAAATTTGGAACTTTTTGTATAACAACTCAAAAAGCAAGAGAAACAATTTATTGAAAAACCAAAGAAAAATATATTGTTGAACCTAAAAAAATTCCAAAGTTTAAACCAGCAAAACATTTTAAAGAATCTATATCAAATAATATTAAATAGATTCGATAAATGGTGCAAAATCAATAATTCCTGGATACATTAAATCTATTTCAATCCCTTCTTTTGATAAAAAATCAATATTTATTGATTGTTCACTATTTAGATCAATTTTATTTGCTGAAATAAGGAAAAATCTTTCTAAGTGTTTAAATAATATTATAAAGAAACTAATACCGCCATGTGCATTAATGTTTTTTAAATATTTTAATTGATGATCTTTTATGTTTTGTTTAGGTAAGTAATTTTCATTTGTGCTTTTAGCTTCAAAACAAATAAAAAAACCTTTATAAATACCATAATAATCAACAGTACTTTTTTTAGAAATAATTGCATTTTCTAACTCATTGTTATTTGATACTTTTTTAAAAGAAATATCTAAATTCTTTTTGTGAAAAATTGCAATATTATTTTCTAAATAAAATTTAATAGTATTATTAATTATTTTTTCTAAGATCATTCCTCTGTTTTTAGTGTTTTGCATACTTATTATTTCCTTTTTTTACTACTTTTGTAAGAAAAAATACAAAAATGAGAAAAATACAATATTTTTCCTATTTTTCGAAAAAAAAGTATAATTATAAATATGATTGGGGTAGATATAATTTCAATTTCCAGATTTAAAGGAAAAAAAGAAAATTTTATAAAAAGAATTTTGTCAGAAAATGAATGAAATTCTTTTATAAAAACAGAAAATAAAGAAAAATTTTTAGCTACAAGGTGAGCAATTAAAGAAGCAATTTTTAAAGCAGATAATAAATATTTTAATTTTAAGCAAATTGATATTTATAAAGAAAACAAAAAGTATAAATTTCAAAATTTTGAAATATCAACCTCAAATGATGAAGATACAGTTATTGCAGTAGCAATTAAAAAAGAATAAAGGAATATTATTATGAATATAAAATTTAAAAAAATTCTGTTTTCTCCTATTTGATTATATAGATTTAATAAAATTAGGAGAATGGCAAAAAAATATAAAAAAGGAAAAATTGAATTAAAACCACAATTTAGAAACGATTTAATTTTAAAATATGCAGAAAAAATTTTAAAATTATACAATGTTGAAATTGAAGTAAAGGGCAAAGAAAATTTAACTAATAAAAATTTTATTGCTGTTGCTAACCACTTGTCTAATGGAGATTCTTTTATTTTATTTAGTGCTTTGCAATCCGATATTGAGTTAAAAACAGATCCAAGAAGAATATTAACCTTTCTTGCTAAAAAAGAACTCACTAAAAATTGAGTTTCTAGAAGTATTTTAAATTTAATTGATACATTTTTTATTGACCGTTCTAAAATCAAAGAATCATTTAAAACTTTAGATGATTTCGGAAATTTTGTTAAAACCAATAAAACTATAGGAATAATTTTCCCAGAAGGAACCAGAAGCAAAGATGGTAAAATGCAAGATTTTAAAGCAGGAGCTTTTAAAATAGCTAAAAAAATGTTTTTACCAATTTTACCTATAACTATTAATTATAGTGGACTAATGTTTGATTCCAAAAGAAAAGGAAAATTAAAGGTAGAAGTTATATTTCATAATTTAATAAAACCACTAAGTTTTAGTTCTCAATCAAATGAAGCAATAGCTGCAAGAGTAAAAAACATAATAGAAAGTAAATATATTGTTAGCGATCCAGAAAAAAGAAGTAAAAAGGATAAATAATGGAAAAATTAGAGAATGAATTAAAAGACAAAATTAAAGAAAATATAGATAAAATAGAAGAAAATCTTGAAAAAGAAATCGAAGCAGAAAAAAATAATGATGCTGATATAAATATTGAAAATTTTAGTGGACCATTAGATTTATTATTATCTTTAGTAAAAGAGAAAAATTTAGATATTTTTGAAATAAACTTAGCAGAACTTGCTACTGACTATTTAAGAGTTATTGATAGAATTAAGGATACTCACTTTGAAATAGCGACTGATTATCTTGTTATGGCAGCAACTTTGATTCAAATAAAAGCAAAAATGCTTTTAGCAGAAAAAGATGAAGTTATAAAACAAGAAATTGAAGAAGATAAAGAAAAATTATTAAGATTACTTGCTGAATACCAACAATTTAAACCAATTTTTCAACTTTTAAGAGAGCAAGAAGAAAAAAGATCTCACATTTTTATTAAAAAAGCAAATGATTTGGAAGAATTTGTTAGACCTATTGACAGAACACAAGTGGATGGAAATTCTTCAAAAACAAAATTAACGCAAATTTTAACTTTAATGTTTGAAAGATTACATGCTGAAAAATTAAGACAAATTAAAATCGATAGTGTTAGTGTTACTCCTGGCGATCAAATGAAAATGATAAGAGAGTTATTTGCAAAACACGGAAAAGTTACTTTTGAAATGATCTTTTCAGTACCTTCCATAAAACACTTTGTAATTACTTTAATAGCATTATTAGATATGAGTAGAAAAGAAGAAATTATCTTAACACAAGAAGAACAATTTGCTACAATAATAATAGAAAAAGGACCAAACTATGAAAAATAAAATAATTGAAGCTTTAATTTATATGCAAGGAGAAGAAGGGATTTCTTCTGAACAATTACAACAAGTTCTAAAGTTAAACACAGTTAATGAAGCAAGAAGTTTGCTAAAAAGATTTGCAGATAACTTTAACAGACTTGAACGTGGAATCTTTGTAGTTGAATTTAATGATGTTTTTAAATTTGCTACAAGAGAAGAATTTAAAGAATATATTTCTGATTTAGTAACAATTACAAGAAGACACAAATTATCAAATGCAGCTATTGAAACTGCAGCAATTGTTGCTTACAAACAACCAGTAACTAGATCGATGATTAGTGACATTCGTGGAGTTGCTTCAGATGCAATTGTTGCTTCCTTATTAATGAAAGGAATAATAGAAGAGGTGGGTGTTTCACCAACTGTTGGACAACCAACTTTATATGGAATTACAAATAGATTTTACGATTATTTTAAATTAAAATCTCTTCAAGATTTACCAAAATTTCACGAGTTTGATCAATTTGTAGAACCATCTGGAGAATTCGATGAAATAGAGGAAGTTGAAGAAGAAGCTTTTGATTTATTCGGTTCACAAAGAGAAAAATAATTTTAGGATACAATGACGATAGATAATAATAACGAGCATTTAATTAATCATATAAACGAAGAAAATACAGAAAAAATGGATTCATTAGCAACTGATGGAGAATTTTTTGTTTCCGAAAATGAATTAAAAACTGCAAATATAATTTCATCCGAAATCGTAGCTAAATTAGGCAATTCTGAAGAAGAAATTAATGAAAATAGTGTTTTTCTAAAGGCTACTTTATTTAAAAATATGCTTCAAAAGTTATCAAATAAGAATCATAAAATTTTCATATATTTTGATCATGATGATATCAATTATGCTTTTGCAGAAATTTTTATTAAAATCTTATCAAGTGATCAAAATAATAAAATAACAGTTTTAAATGCAGAAAATAATTTAACTAAAGATTTTGCATTAAACGAAATTTTTAAGCAAAGTTATGATTACTCCATTTTATTTTTAAAAGAAAATGATTTTTATAAAATTGTTTTCAAAAAAAGAACTTGAGATAACTTAACAAAAAAAGAAGAACAATTTTTAAATAAACTAGAATTATTTAATACTTTAGCTTTTAATAAAGTTCAAAACAGAGAAGAAGGTATTGTTTTTTTAGATAAAAGAATTATCAAAAGTAACAAAACCGTTTTTTCTGATAATAAGTATTTAATTTCTATTGACAAAAAAGATGATTTATCTGTATTTTTACCATATAAAAATATTTCTATCAAACATTTTAATGGCTTTTTAAATGGTAAAGAAATTCCTTTAAAAAGAGAAATTAAACAAACATTATTAAAAGAAAAAAAAGAAAAAAAAGATATTCTATTTTTTAATAATATTCAAAAGCAAACAAAAAATATCTTTGTTAAAAATTTAAATAATAAATATATAGAATTAACACAAGATGATATTAACTTACTGACTGTTGAGTATATTAGTGATAAAAATAATGGTTTAAATAATGTTGAATTTCATATTTTAGATGATAAATTATCTATTTTTCAAAGACTTTTAAGAGATAAAGGAATTACTAATATTA
Organism: Mycoplasma sp. 613B; assembly: GCF_054343485.1. Classification (NCBI taxonomy): domain Bacteria; kingdom Bacillati; phylum Mycoplasmatota; class Mollicutes; order Mycoplasmatales; family Mycoplasmataceae; genus Mycoplasma; species Mycoplasma sp. 613B. The sequence continues at coordinate 19,287 of NZ_JBTGVH010000005.1, forward strand.
TACAAAGTCCAAAAGAAATTTCTTTAACTGATTTTGTGTTTAAAAACAAAAATAAGATTAAAAACTTAGTTTTTGTTTATGATGGAATTAAAATTTATAAAATCGATTTTAGCAACAAAAATGATTTAGTTGGATTTGAAAATGTAGCAGATATTTTATTTAATATAGAAGTTTTTGATTATTTTAAAAACAATAAAAAAGATATTTGCAATTCATTAACAAAGATAAAAAAAGAAATTGATGTTAATGTTTCAAGATTTAATCAAACTATAGCTATGAGTTTTAACTCCTTTTTAAAATTTGTTAAAAAAATCAAAAGAGAAAAAATGATTTCTAAATATAAAATTTTAGAGTTTGATCTTAAAAAGCAGGAAAATCTTTATTCAAAAAGAACAATTTCTATAAAACTAACTTTAGAAAATGGATTTATTATTAATTTCTATTTTGATAAAGTGCAAAATTTACTACAATTTTCTACTTTTTCAACCTTTATACACAAACAAGAAATCAATTCAATAATTAAAAAAGAAGATGAAATCAAAAAAGAAATTATAGATTTTTCTATTTCATTAAAAGAAACAAACATAAATAGTAAGATTAAAAACATTTTTAAGTTCGCTTCGTTTTTAGTAATAATCTTTGTGATCTTTGTAATTTTATTTTCAACCATTTATAGAACTAAAGAAAGTGATGCTGAGGGAGTTTTAGGAATATTTGTTATTTTTTACAACATATTTTTAAATAATTATTTAAATAGATTTTTTAGTATTGCAATTGGTTTATCCTTTTTATTTTATTATCTATTTAGCACGTTTATGCTCTATAGAATACTTAAAAAACAAGGAACTAAAGTTAAGTTCAAACATTTATATTTAGCAATTTTTATAGGAACTATTGTTCAAAATATTACTCCTTTTGCTTTTGGTGGTGATTTATCTTCATATTGATATTTACAGAAAAAAGGGTATAATAAATCACATTTAGCTTCTGCATTTGCTTTATCATCACTATTTCAACAAATATCTATTTTAATAACTTCTTTTATTTTTATTCCATTAGGTTTTTATTTATATAGAGATACTCTTTTAGTTGATATAGATGCTAAAAAAATAATAACTTTTATTTCTTTAATTTTAGGAATATTATTAAATATTGTTCTGTTTTTTATTATTCTACTAATTTCAGTTGTTAAACCAGTTCAACACTTTATTATAAGAGTTATCATTTTCTTTCATAAACTTCATCCTTTATATTATTTTAGTAATTTAGATAGAAAAAAAATAGTTTTAGAAAATAAATTCTCTGAATTTAAAAACAATATTAAAAATGTCTTTAAAGATATTAAATTATTTTTAGAGTGTATATTTTTATATAAAATTTTAAATTTCGTATTAAATGGCGCTATTTTTATTGCTTTAATAATTCAACCTAAAATACTTGAAGTATATAATACACCAGTTCAATTTATGTATTGATTCTTAAATTTTTTAGCAGGAAGTGCTCTTGTAAATACAGCCAATAACCTTTCTCCAACACCTGGTGGAATAGGGACATCTGATTGATTATTATTAGTAATTTTTAAAAATATTTTTGTTGACAAAAATGTTGTTGATTTAGAAAACAATCTTAAAATATTTAGTTTTTCACTTAAAATTTTCTACTGATTAGTACCTAATATTTTATCTGGATTAATGTTATTAACACTTTATTTAGGAGAAAAAAGAGTAGATAAATACAAAAACATTGAATCACTTATTAGTATTGATTCTAATTTATCTAAAAACTACAAAAAAACAAAAACAATTTATTTTAAAAATGCTTTAATTATTTGAATAGTTTTTTCAATATCCATTTTATCTATTATATTTTTTCATTAAATAAAGAGAAAATAATCAAAAATAATAAAAAAACCTCATTGTGGAGCAATGGGGTTTTCATTATCTAAATTTAGATAATTAAGTGTAATGAACTATTTATTTAAATATTCATTAATAAGATGTTAACTTTAATTTTAGTTATAATTTTAGTTTTTATTATTAAATTCTTAAGTTATAAATTCTGTAAAATTATATAACTATAGTGTAATGAGAAATCTCTTTACAATATTATTATAACACTTTTTCTAAAGGTGATTATGTAAATTTTGCAAATTATTAATCAAAATGTCCCAGGGCATTTACTAATGTAAAAAACTCTATTATTTTTTCATAGAATTTTTAAATGTGTTAATCTTAAAATGACACAAAAATTTTAGGAAAAACAAACCAAAAATCCCAATTTTTTCCGTATTTTCGTAACAAAATAAATTTTGTGGTAATATTAAAATGTGACTAAGTTTTTTGTCACAGAAAGGGGTGATGAATCCATTATTTCATTATTTATAGATAAGGTGTTAACTCTAATTTTAGTTATAATTTTAGTTTTTATAATTAAATTCTAAAATTATAAATTTGTTAAAGTTCATCACCTCAAAAAAAATAATAAAAAAACCTCATTGTGCGTCAATGGGGTTTTTCATTATCTAAATCTAGATAATTAAATGTGATGAATCCATTATTCATTATTATTATAACACTTTTTCTACAAATGTTTTGTAAATTGTAAATTTTTTATTAGAACAGAAATAATTTGTCACGATTTTTTATAAAAATTATAAATTAAACTAGTTTTTATTGATTTTAGATTTTTTGGTTTTTATATAGTTTTCAAATTCTTCAAAAATTTTTCATGCATTATTAGAAAATTCTCCTTCTTTTTTAAATTTTCTAATAATTTCTTTTGTGTTTGTATCTTTTTCTACAATATATTCTAAACTATTTAAAATGTTTATTAATGATTTATCAGTAATTTTTTCTGAACTTCCTAATTCCTTATAATAATCTTTTATTTCGCTTAATAAATTTTTGAAAACATAAAGGGAAATAAAGGAAAAAAACGCACTTTCTTCAATGTGGTTTTGATTATACACCAACATTGAACCAGTTTCATCATTGCTTTTTAAAGTTTTGAATATTTCTTGGATTTTTTCTTGATTTCAATAGAAATCTAATTCTACTTCTAATAAAGAAGTTTTATAAACAGAAAAAGTTTTTATTTTTTTAGATTTAAAAGAATCATTGGTTTTGATATTGTTATTTTCTTTTTTAGAAGCAGTTTTTGTTTTATATGGAATTATAAAATCTATATTGTTAGATTCAAGAAATTGTATATTTTCAGTAGAACTCATTTCTTTATTAATTATTATTGTTAGTTTATTGATAGAAATTCTTTCTTTTAATTCTTCAAATAATGGAATTAAGGTTTCAACATATTCTGTATTTTTAGCAAATGTTTTATAAAAAATAGGTATTCCTTGATCATTGTAAATCGTAGATAAAACAACTTGATCATCATAAAATTCATAATATTCAAAAAAACTAAAGTCTTGTAAATTGTCCTTTATAATATTTTCTAAATAAATAGTTTTTGAATCAAAAAATAATAAGTTGTTTTCTTTGTTGATTTTATTTTTGAAAATAAAATCTAAAATTTTAGACTTATTTTTAAATAAAATACTTAAAGCTTGATGGAAATTACTTTTGGAATAATCTGGATTTAAAGTTGTTATGTTTTTAATATAGAATTCTTCAATTATTCTTTTAGGATTTATTATTTTGTTGGCTATTTGATAAGAAATTACTTCTTTCATTTCTTTATTTTGGTCAAAAGTAATTTGATTTAATAATTTTATATCTTCAATATATTCTTTTATAAATTCAGAACCATAATATAAGATATCTCAATACGTAACTCGGTTTTCTAATGCTCTGTCTATTTCTGATTTTAAAAAAACTAAATTAACTTTTTCATCGTATTGTTTGATAACCTCTTTAATTATAGCTTCGAAATTTTCATTTTTCTTTTTTAATTGAATGACGTTTCCTAGTCCTAAAAGTTTAACATTTTTTCTGGTTTTTCCATTAACTTGTCAATATCCAATATTTTTATAAGTTGCCTTTTTTGGTCCAGTTGAGTTATATAGCATTAATTTCATAGTATTAATTATATATTAATCATAATTTTTGTTTATAAATAAATTATTAATAAAATTCAAAAGTTGGTTTTTAACGATGTAAAAAATTTTATCATTCTTTCATTGATTGTTAAAAGTTTTAATCTTAAAATGACACAAAAATTTTAGGAAAAATAAACCAAAAATCCCAATTTTTTCCGTATTTTTGTAATAAAATAAATTCTGTGGTAATATTAAAATGTGACTAAGTTTTTTGTCACAGAAAGGGGTGGTGAACTATGTTTTATATTATTCATAGAGAAAATGATAACCTTAATTTTAATCATAATTTTAGTATTTATTATCAAATTCTAAAATTATAAATTTGTTAAAGTTCATTACCTCAAAAAATAATAAAAAAACCTCATTGTAGCGCAATGGGGTTTTCATTATCTAAATTTAGATAATTAAGTGTAATGAACTATGTTTACAATATTATTATAACACTTTTTCTACAAATGTTTATAAAAATGTGAAAACAAAAATTATATATCATTAATAGTGCAAAATTACGGATTTAAAAAAGAACTATTTGAGAATTTAATTTTTATTTAATAAAATTGAATTTTATAACTTATATATTTTTTGTTAAGTTTTTAAGTCAAAAATAAAATGAAATTAAATTTGTTTGTGTATTTTTAAATTTTATAAATAAGGAGAAAGATGAAAGTTAGAGATTTTTTAGAATATTGTACAGAAATTAATTTGTCTAAAAATACAATTAGACAATACGAATATATACTAGGAGATGTTTTAGATGTTGATAATAAAGAATTTAAAAAAGTAATTGAAATTATTATTGATGATAAAAAAGGTGGTGGATACCAGCATACTTTAAAAGATATTTATCATAGTTTTTTAAAGTATACAAAGGATGAAGAAAAATTAGAAAAATTAAGCAAAATCAAACTCAAACCCATCCCGCTCTACTTTAGAGCGATAATAACAAAAGAAGAACTTTATGAAAAAACAACAATTAAAACTAAACGGAAAACAGAAATTTTTTATAAAACAATAATTCGTTTTTTATTTGAAACAGGAATAAGAATTGGAGAATTAAAGCATTTAAATATTAGAGATGGCAGACTATATACTATAGGAAAAGGTAATCGTGAAAGACAATTGTTTTATAAATATGAAACATTAAAAATAATGTTTGAAAATTGAGATAAATATAAAAATGCCAAGCCAAATACAGTGGCTAAGCAAATCAAGAAAATTTTAGGAAAAATTTATTCACCACATAGTTTAAGAAGATCTTTTGCTAGTTTTCTTTTAAAAAATGATGCAAATCCTAAAATGGTACAAATGTTAATGGGCCATATTAAAATTACAACCACTTTTAAATACTTGCATTTTTCCGAAAGGGAAAATCAAGATATGTACAACAAAATCTTTTATGAAGAATAAAAATTTACTTTTCTGAATGAAAAAAATGCAAAAAAATGCAATTTTTTCATTTGTTTTATTATTTTCTAAGTTTTTTAAATAAAACTGCTATATAATAAAACTATAAAATATATTTATAAAAAATTATAAAAAAGGAGAAAAAATGAAAAAATTTGATGTAGTAGTTTTAGGTGGTGGTCCAGGTGGATATAGCCTTGCTAACATTTTAGCTACAAATGGAAAAAATGTCGCTTTAATTGAAAAAAGCGACTTAGGTGGAACTTGCGTTAATAGAGGATGTATTTCTACCAAAACTTTAATTAAATCTGCAAAAGTTTATGAAACTGTAAAAAAAGCTAAAGAATTTGGTATTCATTTAAATGGAAAACACTTTCATTTAAATGAAATTCAAAAAAGAAGAAAAGATAATAAAGAATTATTAAATGTTAATATTGAAAAATTATTAGTTTCTAGTAATGTAACCATTTTTAAAGAATATGGTGAAGTTTTAAGTAATAAAATTATAAAACTAACTAACGAAACTATTGAATTTGATAAATTAGTTTTAGCTACCGGTTCTTCTAGTAGAAAATTAAACCTTAAAGGTTTTGAACAAGGTTACCAAGAAGGATTTTTAATTGATTCAGATAAAGCACTAACATTGGAAAAATTACCAGAATCAATGACAATAGTTGGTTCAGGTCCAATTTCTTTAGAATTTGCTTATTTTTATTCAACTCTTGGAGTTAAAATTACTATTTTAGAAGCAAGAAGTTTTATGGGTAATTTTGACATTGAATTACAAAAAAATGTAAAAAATTACTTACTAGAAAAAGGTGTTGAAATTTATGAAAATGTCAAACTTCTAGAAGTAAAAGATAAAACTTTATTAGTAGAAATTGATTCAAAAATACAGGAATTTTCCGATGATTTAGTATTAATGGCAGTTGGTAGAGTTGCTAATACAGAATCATTTGGTAAACTTAATGTTGAATTAACTCCAACTGGTTTTGTTAAAGTAAATGACAAAATGGAAACAAGTGTAGAAAATGTTTATGCAATTGGAGATGTAACAGGTATTTTACTTCTTTCAACAACTGCTTATAAAACAGGAGATATTGTTGCAAAAGAATTATTAAATAAAAAACACAACGAGGTAGTAAATCCTAAATTTATTCCTTGATCTGTTTATTTAAATCCTGAATTTGCAGGAGTTGGTTCAAGCGAACAACAACTAATTAATTCTAATGTAGAATATGCATCATTAGTATTACCTGCTGCTGCATTACCAAGAGTACATGCTGATGGTTTAGATAAAAAACACGGTTTTGTTAAATTTTTAATTGATAAAAAAACAAATAAAATTTTAGGAAGTTTTATGTTTTTAGAAGGGGCACACATTTTAATTAATGAAATAGCTCATGCCATCCAAAACGATTGAACATTTACTGACTTACAAACTAAATCATATACACACCCAACAATTGCAGAAGCTGTTTATTATGCAGCAAGAAACTTTACTTTTAAAAAATAATGAAATCAAAGCATTCAAAAAACTCACTAAATGTGAGTTTTTCTTATTTCCAGTGCCGGAACAATGGAAACTGCCAACAGCAGCTCTACTAATGATAATATAATTGTAACACAAAATTGTTTTTATAATTATACTTTATCAAGTTTCCTAACAAATAGTAAAAAAGTTAAAAATCACCTATTTTTTGATTAAATTTATTGTTTTTCTTTTTTCTTTATACCATTTTATTATTATTTATTACTGAATATAATAGAACTTAACAATGATTGAGAAAAATGAAATCTGCCATCTTTTTTAATTCCTGCTTTTTCTCAATCAAAATTATTAAGTTTTTCAAGAATCTCCATAGTTTCATCAAGAGAACAAAAAGTGTAAATCGAAAGAACTGATGCATCATAATGTATAAATTTGTTCTCTTGTGTATTTTTTTAAAATGTAAAAAGGTTTTTCTTTTCTTGTTAAACAATTAACAAAAATTTGAAAAGAAAAATTATGTGGACTTTTAGGAGTTGGTCTTATCCACTTTTCAGGCTCGTAAGCTATTTTTGTTGTTTTTAATGTTCTTTCGGTTTGTGAATTTATAAATTCTGTAAGTCCTGCTTTAATTTTGCTATTAAAACCAGAAGCACCACCTACTTTTACTACTATTTTATGATTTAATTCTAAAGGTTTACCAAATATAATTTTTCCATTATTATAAAAATATTCTAACTTTTTAGGATGATTTTTAGTTTTAACTATTTTTACTATCGAAGTAGGAACTGATGCGTTTTCTCATACGTTTTCAGAAACCGGTTCTCAGTATGTTATGGAAAAATTATCATATATATGTTTTATTAATTTTTTAGCACTACTGTTGGAAAATATTTTACTTGATATAATTCAAATTAATTCTCCGTTTTCTTCTAAATCAAATAAAGCTTTTTCAAGAAAAAAATAAAATAAATTAGGTTTATGATTTAGAAAGTTTGAATGCAAATTTTCTTGAATGTTTTTAAAGTCTACATAAGGAGGATTTCCTATTATAACATCACTTTTAAAGTTGGTGTTAAAATATGAATCAATGATGGCTTCTTTATGACTTATAGTACTATCTTTTTCAATTGCAATAATTTCTGAATTGCTGTATTTTTCCTTTAATTTATAATAAAAATTACCCGTTCCGGATGAAGGTTCTAAAATACGTTTTGGATTTTGTATAGATATTAATTTAATCATTTTTTTAACAATAAATTCCGGAGTAAAAACTTGACCTAAATTCTTTTTATTTAATTGTGTTATATTATTCATTTTCATCATCTTTTTTTGTAAAGTATTTGTTAAAATCATTTAATATATTTGCTCTTTTTTCTATACTTTCTCTTAGGTAATGCAAAATAAATTGTTTAGCTTCATTATAAGTTCTATATTTTAAATTTTTATTTTTACTTCAAATACACTGAAATGGTAAATTATTTCCGTTGGAAACTAAGGTTTCTATTTGTTTTAAAGAAGTATAGAATGATTCTTTTAAATTATTTTTTATCAATGATTAAAAAATAATAATCCTTGTAGTTTTCTTTAATATTGTCGTGAAGTTTTTGAAAATAATCATTTCAATTTATTTGATTTGAAAAATCTGGTTTATTTCCAGTTAAGGCAAAATAAATGCCGCCTTTTGAATTCAAATTATCACCAGAATTATTGTCTAGGGAGGTTATTTTTAAGTTTATAGGAACAAAATATTCAGAAGTTTCACCTTCAATGGCTAAATCATATCATTCTCTTGGTTTGCTATCTGTTAGTTTCAATTCCATTTTCTTAAGTAATGATTTGATTTTTTGATTTTCTAAAATAAATTTTAAAATTTCTTTTTTATTAATTGTTGAGTTTGTTCTTCCATCTTCAAAATTTTTAGAAAAAGAAATATTAGAAACTTTGATTTCTTCAACTATTGCAAAAATAATTGTTTCTATAATTTTTTTATCTTTTTCGCTTTCGTTTTCTATCTTTGTCATACTCTCCCGCTTAAATATTTCATTTTTGCTTAAAAATATTAAAGAAAAAAACTAATTTAGGAAAAATGCCTTGTTTTTCCTACTTTAATTGATTTCGCTATAATGTTTTGGTCTTGGTAAAGCAACTCTTTTGTGCTCGCTGATTTTATGTTGTTTTTCTATTAAGGTTATAGTTTTTGAATCAAGTTTACTTTTGTCTTTAAAGTAAGTTTCTAAATCATTGTAAGTAAAACCTAATTCTGCTTCATCGCTTTGGTTTTCTCATAAACCTGCTGTTGGAATCTTATTAATAATACTTTCTGGAATTTCTAAATATCTTGCCATTGCTCTTACTTCACTTTTAGTTAGTTGTACAATAGGCAATAAATCAACTCCACCATCACCATATTTAGTAAAGTAACCAAGATACATTTCAGAGAAATTATCAGTTCCTAAAACAAGATATTTATGTTCTTGTGCAAAGGCATAAAGAGTAGTCATTCTTAATCTTGGTTTAATATTAGCAAGAGCTAATTTATCATTTAAAGGTAGTGCTTCTACTAATGTTTGGTAAGTTTCTTTTAAAGAAATAGTTTCAGTTTTTAAAGAAAATTTTTTCACAAGAGCAGCAATGTCTTCTTGATCATTTTGCATGCTATTGATAGGCATTATGATTCCTAAACTATTATCTGGAAAAGCTCTTTTAGCAAGTGTTGCTACAAGAGCAGAATCAATCCCACCTGAGATACCAACAACAACACCTTTCATGTTTGCTTTTGCAACTTCATCTTGCAATCATTTAACTAAATAATCTGTATATTTTTGAACATTCATAGTGCAAAAATTTTAGCACATTAAACTTTTAAAATTAAAATAAAATCAGTTTTTTAGCAAAAAAACACTTTTAGTGTGCTCTTTTGCTTATTTTATGATTTTTTTGGCAAAATGTGGTAAAATTTTGTTATTTATTAATGTAATAAATATTAGATTATTATTTTTATAATAATTTAATAGAAATCTTACCATAAATTTTTGGTAAGAAAAAATTAGTAAAAAAATTGAAATAAATCTAAAAAGGACAAGTTATGGAAGATAAAAAAAATAAAAAATTTACTAAAAAATTAGCGGCTATAATTGCCTTAGCTTTTGGTGGAGCGGTTATAGGTTCTGGTATATTGGCTCCTTTTTTCATTTTTAAAAATTGAAAAGAAATCCAATATGATGTTATTGATATAGAACAAAACTTTTCAAAAACAACAGATACTAGTGTTGCTTTTGATTTTGCTTTTAGTGATGAACAAACTTATAGACTGAATGGAACACCTATTAAAGTTTCCATTTTAGATGCAAACAAAAATGTTGTGCAATCTGGGGATGCAAGATATGTTGAGAGTTTAAGAAAATGAAGTTTTGATTCAACTGGATTTGAAAACAAACTGTTAGCTGGTAGACAATATGAAATTTCTTTTGAAACTGATTCAAAAAGCATTACAAAAGAGAAAAAGAAATTTAATGTTTTAAACGAAAACAAAAAAACAGTTGTAACTAAAGCTAACGTTTCTCAATTTGAAACAAGTAGTTTAAACTCCAGAGAACAACAAGTTACTGTTAAATTTGCTGATGAAATTAAATCTCTAGATGGTAAGAAAGCAATTTTAAAATACCACTACACAACAGTGTCACAAGGAAATGCTTCTGACAATCCAAGCGATATTAAAAATGACGAAACAAGAATTTCTTTTGACCAAGCTGTTGAAATTAAAGACGGAAAAGCACAATTTGTTATCAAGGGATTACAACCAGCAAGAAAATATGTAATTGAATACGTAGCAATCGTTGATGAAAACGAATACAACGGGATTGTTTCACAAAGAGAAATTGCCGTTCCTTATGACGTTGAAGCAAAATCAACATTTGAAACTAAACCAGTTAAACTAGAAGTAAATAACGTGCAAACAATTAAAATGGGAACAAATACTGGACAAATTTCAGTAGGTTTTCTAAAATCAAATGACGAACCAGAAATTTCATTAGTTGGTAAAAGCACAAAATTAAAATACAAAATCAAAGGTACAAGTGAAATAAAAGAAATCACTTCTACCGTTATTGGTAACTCATCTATTTTTGACTTTAATGCCAAAAATGCATCATCAACTTTACAAGAAGGAACAGAATACGAAATTGTTTCTATTGAAGCAGCAGACTCTTCAGTTGAATTTAAAGATACTTTAAGATCACCAGACTCTAAAGCATTATTCTTTAGTACTCAAGAAGCAGTAAGTGCTATTACTTTTGGACCAAGAGAACCAAAACAAAAAACATTCACAATTGACATTATTTCCCAAGAAAATAAAGGAAATTTAGATGGTGCATCTATTGAAGTTTCATTAGAACCATTTAATGATAAAGCAATTCAAAAACAAGTTTTAACTAAAAAAGAAGGTACAGCAGATGTTTATACCGCTACTTTTACTGCTACCGATTTACTACAAGGAATAACATATAAAATTGCTAAAGTAAAAATTACACCAAAAAACAACCCAGAAGATTCATTCAATTTACCTTTTAATAATGCTATTGATCAAGATGAAAACTTAAGATCATTTACAACAGTTGTTGGACAAGCAGATTTACACATTCAAGGATTTGCAAAAGCAGGACACAACTCTGCTACTGTTAATTTAGTTTATGATCCAGAAAACAACTTTTTAAGTGGAAAAACCCTTGTTTTAACTTACAAAAAAATTAATCCTGCAAGTGAGCAAGAATACACCGTTGAAGCTGTTGCTAATGCTTTAAAAGCAACTTTTGAACTTGGAGGAAACTCAACTGCTATTAATAAAAATACAGATGATGCTTTGGCAACACCTACACCAGCAGCAGAACCATTAGATGCAGGTACAACTTATAAATTACTATCTGTAAGATTAAAAGATACAACAGATATTGAAACTGTTTTAAAAGCAGATAATGAAAGCCAAAAAGAATTTACTACAAACTCAAGAATTAGAAAAATTGAATCATCAAACATTACTGATACTAGTGCAACTATTAAAGTAACTTTTGCTGATGCTATTAAAACTATTACTACAACCGAAGCAGAAGATGGTTCTAAATCACCTTCACATAGAAAAGCAAAATTAATTTACCAAGTAAATAATTCTAAAGAAGGACAAGAAACTTTACAATCTTCACCTAAATCAACTGAATTAGTTGAAATCAATGAAGATGGTGTAACCTTTAATATAACTGGTTTATTAAAAGGTGTAGAATACCAAATTACAGGAATTCAATTTGATATTGAATTACCAACTTTCTATGGAAGTGAAGTAAGTTCTAGAGCAGACAATAGTTTTACTACAACTGCAAAACAATTTGATGTGCAAAACATCCGTTTTGAAAACGAAAGTGAAACCAGTGCAGATATCCTACTTTCCTTTGATTTAAACTCTGACATTATTTTAATTAATAAAAAAGTAGATGTTTACTTTAAAGAAGCAGATGATGCAAACGCTACAGAGCAAAAAGTAACAACAACTATTGATGAATTAGGAGTTGCTAATGCTCATGCAACTAATTTAGCTGAAGGTAAAAAATACATAGTAACTAAATTATTACCACACATTGAACCAGCAGCAGGAAATGAAGCATTACAAGAAGCAGACTACCGTTTTGTTATCCCTACTACTTTAGATTCTAATAAAACTTTCTATACTAAACCAGCAGTTTCTTTAATTACCAGAACTAATTTAACTGAAAATTCTGCAACTTTTGACTTAAGCTTTGTTAATGCAGATCCTGCATACTTAAAAGCTCAAGGTAAAATTAAAGTAGCATACACTAATGCAGATGGAGTTTCTGCCTTTGTAGAACAAGATTTAACACTAGATCAATTCAACTCTAAAAAGGTAACTGTAACTTTAAATAACTTAGAAAAAGTTACAAGTTACACATTAGATAAAATTTCAATTAACGGAATTGAAGTACCAAGAATAACTTCATTTGATCAAGAAACTAATAAATTTACAACACCTTCCACAACATCAAAAGTAATTTCCTTAAATCAAATTACTAATGGTGATAATGATGTAACTTTTGAATTAGCATTCGATAATGTTATCGACAAATTCATGGATACTAAACAAGTAGATGTTACATTAACCAAAGATAATTCTACTGAAACAGTAGTTGCAAGAGGAACAGTACAAAGTGGAATTTTAAGAATCCACGCAGAAACATTAGAAGCAGGAACTAAATACAACATTACTAACTTTGCATTAGCAGATGGTTCTAGCGAAGCAATTAGCATTGCTTTTGCATCTTCTGTGCAAGTAGATAAAAGATTTGTTTATACAAGACCACTTGTTAATTCATTTAACTTCAATGACGTAGCAGAAAGAACTGCTACAGTAGTAGTACACTTTGCTGATTCACAAAATAACTACAATGGTAAAAATGTAATTCTTTCCATTTTAAATAAAACAACTAACGCTGTTAGTCAAATTAATTCAACCACTTTAACTACAGGTCAAACAATTGAAAATAACCAAATTTCTATTGCTTTAAGCGATTTAGATAAATTTACAGAATATGAAGTTGTAGGAGTTAAAGTTAATGTTTTAAACTCTAACTTTGAAGACATTACAATCAAAACAGGAATTGCTAAAACCTTTAATACAACTGCAACTAATGTTGCTGTTTCCAGAATTACTGTTGAAGATGTAACTAAAAATTCTGCAACTGTTTCTTATGTATTTGATAACATTGATGCTTACTTAAATGAAAGACAAGTAACTTTACATTACACCGTGCAAGACGGAAGTGAACAAACTGCTACTGCAACTGTTAAAAACACTCTTGGAACCATTCACGCTGATTTTGAATTAACTAATTTAGAAGAAGGTTCACAATACAACGCAAGCAGAATTACAATTGATAATATTGCTAATATTACTAACGATTCTACTACTTTCTACACATTAGGAGTAGTGCAAAATGTTGTAGCAACAACAGTGCATCAACAAGATGCAACTATTACTGTTACATTTAAAAATGCTGACACTAATAAAACCTTTAATAATAAACAAGCATTAATTAAATTTGCTTCAGCAGCAAACGGAACATTAAAAACCGCTACTGCAACTGTTACAAATAACAGTGCAACATTTACATTAGAGTCTTTAGATAAAAACACTAAATACATCTTACAAGATGTTTCATTAGAAGAATCTGCAAATGATTACAGAATTATTGAATTAGATAAATCATTTACAACTGAAAATCAAACTGATAGAATTAGAGACTTTACTACAAGTGCAACAAGTGCAACTGTAATTAGTATTATTGAAGATGCAAATAGTAAAACTAAATCTTCAACAAGTGTTACATTCCAATTTGATAGAGTTGTGGATACTTTCCTTGCAGACAAAAGTGCAACTTTAACTTACATTAATAAAAAAGATGGAAGCACTAACCAAACATCAAGTGCAACTATAGTTAACTCTGCAACTAACTCCTTAACCTTTAACTTAGACAACTTAGAAGAAGGAGCAGGATTTAGTGCGGTTTCTATTAACATCGATGGTGTAAGCGTTGACTTTAAAACTAATGTTAATAAAGACTTTTCAACCTTACCAGTTGTAAGTGCTATTACTTCTACTGTTCCTACAACAAATGACAGTGATACACAAATAGGATTAACTTTAACTTTTGGTGATGGATTACATTCACTAAATGGTAAAATAGCAAATGTTTCTATTAGTAGTGCAACTAATGGTTCACAAACCCTTTACACTTCTGATGCAACCATTACTAATAACTCTGTTTCCTTTAACTTAACTAACTTAGATAAAAATAATCAATTTGTTATTGATGAAGTAATAGTAGATGGAACTACTATTGAATTTAATAGTACAATAAATGATTCAAACAATGCTTCTAGAAGATTTAAAACTACTGCTAAACAAGCAAGAGCAACTAGTTTACAAACTATTGAAGCATCTAAAGATTCAGTATTATTATCACTTAACTTTGATATTAACAAAGATTGATATTTAGTTAATAAACAAGCAAAACTTAAATTCACAAAAGGAAGTGAAGAGTTTGAAACTACTGCAGCAACAATTAATGATGAAGGTTCATTAATCATTAATGTTAATGCTCAAACATTAATAAATAGTAAAACCTTATCTTCAGGAACAGGTTATACTCTAACTGAAGTAATCATTAGTGAAAATAATGATACTAATACAACTATTAGTTTAGAAGATCTAAGTGATAAAATCTTTAGTACTTTATCAACAATTAATGCAATTAGTGCTATTACAACTACTGAAAATTCAGCATCATTCACAATGACTTTACAAACTCAAGACACTTCTCTTGTAAACAAAAAAGCATTTGTGCACATTGTAAACAACTCCACAAATGCCATCACTACAGTAGAGTCAACTGCTAACTTTAACGATCAACACCAAGTTACATTCAATGTAACTGGATTACCTAAAAATGATACATACACCATTTTAGGATTAAGTATTGGTTCTTCAACTGCTCAAATTCTTGAATACGAAACCACAGTTCAAGAAAGTGCTAAAACCTTTAGAACACAACCAACAACTGCAACTGTTACAGGTATTAGTTATAAATGATTAGATGCTAACAAATCAAAAGCACAAGTAACACTAAGTTTTGACTCTGACGTTGACTCCTTTATGAATGGTAAAGCACTAAAACTAAAATACTACAAAGTACAACCAGACAACGGAGTACACGTTCACGGTGATGCTATTACAGTAGCAAAACAAGATGGTCAAGACATTATTGTTCGTGGTTCTACAATCAAATTCATCCTTCAAGGAAGAATTGATGCTAACGGAAATCAAATTAATAATACTTCAAGTTATAGTTCTAATATTCAAACTGCTACAAGCGATGGAACTGAACCAAGATCAGTAGCATTTAAAGGACTTATACAAGGGGCAAAATATAGAATTGAAAGTTTACAGACAGTAGATACAAATGAAAATATAACAATTAGTTTTGCTAATAATTTAACACCAGAAATGAAAGATCTATTAACACCAGATGGGGTTATTGGATATAATGTCGGTTTAAGTGCAGCAGAAGGTAATGTTGTGGAAGAAAATGGTGCTAGAGTAACTGTTAAAGCATCTGTAAGTAGTTTAAAAGATTTAGTTGCTATTAATGCTGCAAATCCCGGAAATAGATTACAAAATATTCCCGGTGCTATTAAATTAAGAATTTATAACATAGCAACTGGTAAATATGAAGAAATGGTAGTTAATCAAGTAGCACCCAGAGATTACAACACTTTCTGAATAGAATTTCAAGGATTACTTTCCAAAGAATCTAGATATCAAATCGTAAGTATTCTTATTGATGGAGTTCCTACTGTTAACTCACCAACTGGATACAATTTAGCTGATGGTTCAAGATTTAATAGTAATAGTAATTATGCTACTGTTACAAATATTGAATATGGTGAAAAAACTACAACAAGTGCAAAAATGTCTATAAGTTTTGCTAAAGCAGATGAAAACTTATTAAGAAATAGAAAAAGAATTACTGTATCTTACAGAAAAAGAGGGACAAACGATACACCTGCAACAATTCAAGGACAAATCGATGCTAATACAAAAAAATTAGAATTAAATATTACAGGATTAGAACCAGGTACTGAATATGAAATTAGTGCTGTACGTATTGAAGAAGTAAGTATAAGCATAAGTAATCAACCATTTCCAGCATTTACTTTAACTGAAAATCAATACAAACAAAATGTTATTAAAACATTTAGTACAACTCCTGTAATTGATTTAATAACAAAAGGAACTATAGATCAAACAACAGCTGTTGTTACAATAAGGTTAAAAGGTGATGTTTCTGATATAGCAGATAATTCTACAGGAACAATTGTTCTTTCAAAAGGAGCACCTGATTCTACTGATTTTAGTGCTTATAATACAGTTCAAAATGTTTTCTTTGATAAAACAAATAAAACTATTAGATTTGATTTAAGTAATTTATATAAAGACACTCAATACAATGTTAGAAGTTTAACTATAGGTGATAATACATATAGTTGAGATAATAATATTACTGTAGAAAACAAACAATTTAGTACTTCAGGAACTACTGCTACAATTACTAATATTGCATATTCTAATATAATAAATACAGAAGCAAGAATTACTGCAACTATTGCAACTATTGATAGTTATGTAAATACAAGAAACTTGAAAGTAGTTTATCAAGAATTAGATGACTCTAATAACCTTGTGGGTCAACCACTTTTATCTGCTGATGTAATTATTGAAAACAACAATGCTGTATTTAATTTAAGTGGTTTAAAAAATGGTAAAAAATACAGAGTAATTCGTTTTGAAAATACAGTGCCTGGAAGCGGTTCAGCTCACCAAAGTGTAGGATTTAATATAGATAATGGAGTAAATACAGAATTTGCTTCTTATGTAGGTATTAAAACAGTTGCAAACACAACGCAAGAAGAAAGTGCTACATTAACTGTAACCTTAAAAGATTATGAACCAACAAGAGTAATAGGAAAACTTGCTATTTTAAGACTTCAAGGTATTGATCAAGATATTTATGCAACAGTTGATAGTAATCAAGTAGCAACTTTTGTAATTAGAAATTTAGCTAAAGAAACAACATATACAATTGACACTATAAAAATAGATAATAATACTTTAAATTATTATGAAAGTGTAACAGAACAAAATAAACAATTTACTACATTAGGTAATACTGCAACTATTACTTCTATTAGTAATGCTAATAACACAACAAATAGAGTTGATGTCACTTTAACTTTTGCAGCTAAAGATAAATACTTAAATAATAAACAAGTAAAACTATATTATAAAGAAGCAGAAGATACAACTTCAGCAACCGCTAAAACTAATGCAACAGCTGCAACCGTTACTTTAAATGGACAAATTGCTACTGTAACATTTGCTTTAGATTCTAATGACGTGCAATCAGGTAAAAAATATGAAATATTAGGACTAAAATCACAACCAGATGAAAACGCTATAACCTTTAGTATTTCTAATTCAATTAATATTTCAGCACACGAAACCAAATTCTTTGAAACCAAAATAGCACGTCCTGTTATTACTGGAGCACAAATAACTTCAACTGATAACCCAGAAGGTAAAAATAACACCTTCTTATCACATGTTAGTGTAACTTTTAGTGATCCTAACGATGCTTTAAATACAAACTTAATTAACTCATGAAACTTCCAACTTAAAAATAGTAAATCTGGATCAGAACAAATTGTAAGTGATTTACAATTCATTAATCGTTCTTATACAAGAGATAACTCAACTAATACCACAACTTTAACTTTTGATATTAAAGGAGATATCCTTAAATGAGTAGGAAGAGTTAATAAGTTAGAGATAGACTTTAGCTACTTTGATAACTTAGAGAAAACTCATTCAATTTCAGGAACCTTTATTAATGAAAAAACCATTAATAATACAACAAGTACTATCGACTTAGAAACTCAAGAAAGATATGTAACTACATCTCTTTCTGGTGTTGTTACAACTGGTTATGATATTGAATTCAATCTTAAAGTTTACGATCCAAAACAAACCTTAACTAACTTTGGTTCAGCAACTGGAGCATATAATTATGCTCCTAGTGATAATAGAAGAGAATTTTTATCACCAAATGGACTCACAAATGAACAACCTACAACAACAGGTAATGCTTTAAGTTTTATCTTAAGAGCTAAACAATCCTTTATTAACTTTACAGGACAAGCATGAGCAGGATTAAGTAGAAATAATTTCTATTATAATTCTGGATTAGAACAAGATAGATCAACAACCGAAGAACAAAATCAATGATGAGCAATTGCAAGTTATGGAACTACAAGACCTGCAGGACTTAATACTCCTTATCCTGATGGTGATTTACCAAATAGAAACTATTTAAATAACAATAATTTACCACCATTAGACAAATGAAAATTTAGAGCAGAAGGTAGAGATTGAACTAACGTTACAAAAGCATTTAAGAAAGAAATTTTATGAATTAATCGTGAAACTACTGGTGAAAATGCTGATATGGTTGATATAAAAATTAGAATAACAGCAGGTGGAACAAGAAATGAAGCATCTCGTGATTATTTAATTGCTAAAATATTCAACTTTGATTTAAATGACTTTAAAATTCAAAATGAAAAAACACTGTTTGCTTCTAAATCATCTACTGTTTGAGAAAATTATCAAAGTCCTTTATTAACTGGTTCTGGAACAAGTTTCATAGGAACCGCTGATGGAAGTTCTAATTTCTGAGATTTAAATTTTGGACCTACAATATTTAACTCTAACACCGGAGTTTATGACAAAGGAAAAATTTCTTTAAATAGAGTTGAATACAATGAAAATACAGGGAAATTAAAAGCAATTATTGATTTACCAAATACAACCCCACCTACTGGTGGATTAAATACAGATACAAATAATGGTAAAGGATTTATTGCTTATGCTTTATTTGTTAATTCAAAAGGTGATGAATATGTATTTGGAGATAAAAATGGTCAAGGATTAGACTTTTTAAGAAATATTACTTATAGACCTAGTGCAGATGGAACAAATCAATATGACACTGCAGAAATTGAATTTGATCTTAAAAATACAACAATTCCACTTTCTCAATTACCAGAAGAAAATGAAACACTTAGATTTGTAAATGTTATTTTCTCAAGAAATGGTTATGGAACTTTCTTATACCCAATGAACTGAACAGAAGTAGATAATTCATACAAAGAAATTCAATTCAAAAGATAATTTTAATAAATACATTCTAGCTTTAGGATGTATTTTTCTGTTTTATCAAGACATTAAAATAAGAAAATTTTTCTATTTTTTAGTGCATTTTTGCCCATAAAAATTATAAAAATTTGTTTTTTTGCTAAAAATGATATAATTATTATATTTATAAATATAATAGAGTCAAAAGAAGGGAATTCTAATGAGTAAAAAAGTGAAAATAATTTTATCTGCAATTGCAACTACTGCAGTAGCAGCAGGAACTACAGCGGTTGCTGGATATTATTTTTTCAAAAAAAACGATACACCTACTTCCATTCAACCAACTGAAGCAACTTCAAATAACCAAACAAATTTAGATAAAGAACCAAAAGTTAATGAAAATGGTTCTATTCAAAAAAAGAAAAAAGAAGAAATTGAAACTAAAACAGAAACAAATGTAAAACCTAAAGAAGTAGAAACAGAAAAATCAGTATCACCTTCAAAAGAAAATCCACCCACCACTGTTGAAAATAAAAAAGAAGAACCAATAGTTGAATCAGGAGATCAAGAATTTGAAAATGCTCCGCAATTAGAAGTTAATATTGATAACTCCACTTTAAGATTTAGTGAAATTCATAAAGAAAACTTTTCAATTAACAACTCAAATAATAATTTAAGTTATTCAGTAGAAAGTTTTAGACTAAATGACGATCAAAGATCAATCTCTGTTGTTGTTAAAATAATAAAAGCAGATAAAAGTAAAACTTACACCATTGATAATTTTACTGACTTCAAAACTGAAGAGCAATATTACATTGAATTATTGAATTCTAAAACAGAAGCATTACAAGTGCATCTTATTGCAGGTAATGAAAATAAAAAAGCAAATGAATATACCATCAATAATTTTGAACTAAATAACCAAGATAATAATTTTACTTATGAATTAACTTCACTTTCAACAGTGCAATCAAATCAAGAAACAGGAATAAGAACTACTGTTGTTAGTGGAACTATTTCTAAAGATAATCATTCTCAAAGTTTTAACAAAACAGTTACTTGAAACTTTGAAACAGATAGAGAAGTATTAGCAAGGGTAATAAAAAACAAACAAGTTTATCAAGCAGAAATTGATAAGATTCTAAATAAAAAACTAATCCCTGCTGAAATATCTTTAAGTTCAGAAAAGATTCAATATTATGATTCAAAAGAAGATGTGTATTTTATCTTTAATAGAGCAGAAGAATTAAATGATTTTGAAGGAACTGCAAGATTACAATTTGAAGTAAGAAAAAATGATTCTGCTGCTTCATTATCATTAACATTTAATGGATTTAATAAAATTGTTGCTGAAGATAAAGATTACAATAATACTCATAGATCTGCTACTTGAAATATTAATGCACCAGAATCAGATAGTACAAGTTATAAAAAAGAATATGTATTTACAAGAGTTGGTCTTGGTGGTAAAATAGGGCGAAACTATTGATATGTTAATTCAGATAAATCAAAAGATATTGTTTTTGAAATTACTAAGAAAAACAATAAACCAATTTATGTTTATAATTTAGAATTAATCTTTATGCATTATGGTGGATATTATAATGACAATGATTTCTATCATATTGAATATAAAACTACACCAGATGGACAATGACAAAAAGCAGATATGTCAACAAATGTTAAGTGAGATCAAGTACATAATGCTATTCCACATATTCATAACAAAATTGATATCAAAAAAGATGTTGTAGCAATTAGAGTTGTATTTGAAAAAGGAAAACAACCAACATATTACACACATATTTCAAGTTTAATGCCTTATATTAAACAATATCAATATGAACAAGAAAATATAACTAATACAGATGATAATATCTCAACAACAAATCAAGAAAATCCACCTGTTACAACTAATAGTGATTCAGAACCTGCTGTAAATCAACCAGTAACTCCAGTGCAAGAAGAACCAACAGTAGAACAACCAACTACTTTAAATGATAATGAACAACCTTCTGTTTCAAGCGAACCTTCTTCAAATGATTCTTCTAAAGTTGTAAATACTGATGATTCAATTCAAGAACCTACAACAACTTCAAGCACTGATTCAAATGATAAAACAGACACAACTACCGTTTCACAACCAACAGAAAATGAACCTGCTACAGTTACAGAAAACCCTTCAAATAATTCCGATAATACAACAACAGATAATGAACCAGTTTCAAATAATTCATCAGAACCTGTTGAACCAGCAGTATCAACATCAAACGAAGAACAACCTGTTGTATCAGAACCAAATGGAAACACTGCAAGTGAACCAACTACAGAAGAACCAGTAGTTAGTGAGCCAGTTGATGAAGAATTTGAAAATGCTCCACACTTAGATGTAAGTATAAATAACTCTACTTTAAGATTTAGTAAAATTCAAAAAGAAAACTTTTCAATTAATAATACAAATAATAATTTAAGTTATTCAGTAGAAAGTTTTAGTATAAATGAAGATCAAAGATCAATTTCTATTGTGGTTAAAATAACAAAAGAAGAAAAAAGTAAAACTTACATTATTGATAATTTCACTAACTTCAAAACTGAAGAGCAATATTATGATGAATTATTAACAGAAAAAGTTCAAAATTTAGCTTTAGTAATTAAACCTGAATCTAAAAACAAAAAACTTAA
The DNA here is from genome assembly GCF_054343485.1 of Mycoplasma sp. 613B. Lineage (NCBI taxonomy): Bacteria > Bacillati > Mycoplasmatota > Mollicutes > Mycoplasmatales > Mycoplasmataceae > Mycoplasma > Mycoplasma sp. 613B. Next base: position 41,730 of record NZ_JBTGVH010000005.1, read on the forward strand.
TGAATATGTAATTGAAGATTTTGCTGTTAATATTCCTGATAGTCAATATCAATATAATCTAAGTTCATTTAGTGCAGTAAGTGAGAATCAAGAAACAGGAATTAGAACTACAACTATTAGTGGAACTATTTCAAAAGATAATCACTCTAAACCTTTTGCAACAGAATTAAGTTGAAGTTTTGAAACCGATAAACAAATTGTTGCAAGAGTTATTGCTAATAAGCAAAAATATCAAGCAGAAATTGATAAGTTATTTAACAAAAACTTAATTCCAAGTGAAATTCAATTAAATCCACAAGTATTGCAATATCACGATCAAAAAGATGACGTGCAATTTACTGTTGTAAATAAGGCACAATCATTAAAAGATTTTGAAGGAAGTGCAACACTACAATTTAGAGTAACTAAAAATAATGCATCTGATACTGTTTCATTAACATTTAACGGATTTAATAAAATTGTTGCTGAAGATAAAGATTATAATAATAGACATAGATCAGCTACTTGAAATATTAGTGCACCACAACCTAGTTCAAGTTGAAAAAAAGAATATGTATTTATTCCAGTTGGATCTTGAGGGTATCTTGGTAAAAACTATTGATACACAAATGCAAATCCAAAACAAGATATTCATTTTGAAATCACTAAGAAAAACAATCAACCAATTTATGTTTATAACTTAGAATTAATCTTTATTAGAGATGGTTCTTACTATAAAGATCAAACATTCTATCATATAGAATATAAAACAGCAAATAATAACAATTGACAAAGAGCAAATATGAATACAATTGTTAAGAAAAACCAATGACACCACGGTGTTCAACACGTTCATAATACAATAGACATTAAAAAAGAAGTAACAGCAATTAGAGTTGTATTTGAAAAAGGAAAACAACCTAAATATGTGCATATTTCAAGTTTAATGCCTTATGTTAAAGAAAGATAATATAAAAGGAAGTAATTATGAGTAAAAAAGTAAAAAATAAAAAAGGAATTGCCTTAGGGGCTTTACTTGGAGCATCCATAGGTACTACAGCTGCTTTTGTTCCACATTTATTTAATGACAAAACAAAAAAAGCTGAAACAGTTAATATTAAAGAATTTGAAGCAACTAATATTGGTTTAAATAGTGCTACAGTTAAATTCAAGTTAGATCTTGAATCATTACCTGAAAGATATAAAAAAACTTTATCAAGTAATCCACAATTAAACGTTAACATTATTGAATCTAAAACTAATAGAATTGCTGATACAGAAGTAGCAACATATAATGCAGAAACACAAGAATTTTCATTAGATGTTACTTCATTAAAACCTGGAAAAATCTATAATCTACAAGTTGTTGATTTAGCAAATGATAACTTAACTTTTGAAATGAGCACAAGTGCAGGTTTCATTGTTACAAAACCTGAATTAGAAAAACTAAACTATAATCTTAATAAAAGAGAAGTTTCTCTGGAATTATTCTTCTCTGATGAAGAAAAAATTCTTGTTGGTAAAGAAGTTACAATTCAAGTAAAAGAACAAAATAACACAAGTGCACAACCACAAACATTAACAGGAAAAGTAGAATTAGTAGAAGGTAAAGATTTAGCAGGTAACGACAAACACAGTGTTGTATTTAAAACTAAAGTAGAAGGTTTAAAAAGAAACACTACTTATGAAGTTACAAGTGTTAAAATCGATAATAGAGAAGTAGAAGCAAAAGCCGACTTAGACCGTACTTTTAAAACTTCAATACCAACTACAATTGTAAAATCACTAACTCAAACTGAAAGCACCAAAAACACTGCTAAAGGTGAATTATTATTTTCAGGAGATGATGAAGATGTTGAAAATAAACAAATTAATGTTACTTATGCACAAATTAGCAAAGATGAAAACGGACAAAAAACAGGTTATACAAACATTCAAACCCTTTCTAATTTATCTCTAACAAAAGTTGAAAAAACAATTGATAATAAACAAGAAACATTCTATAAAGTAGATTTAGATTTAACTAACTTACAACCAGGTTCTTCATATGAAATTCTTAGACTTTCATCAGTTAATAGCGATGATTTAGAACATGCAGTAAATGCTATTCTTCCACGTGAAGAAGCAGATAAATGAATTTTATCTACAAATCCAGTTGTTGCTAAAATCTCGACTGATACACAAGTAGAAAAAACAGCATTTATTACAGTAACTCTAAAAGATGATTCATATACTAAAAACGGACAAAGTGCATATTTAAAATATGCTCTAAAAACAGAAAAAGATGATGCTACTAAAGTTAAAACCGTTAAAGGAAATGTTATTGGTAACTTTATTAGATTCAATTTACAAGATTTACAAGGATTACTAGAATACACTATTACAGAAATTGGAATAAGTGAACCAGGTAGAACTGCAGATCAAGAAAAACACACTGCATTTGATTTTACTGAAAACTTTGATCAGGCAACCAAAAGCTTTATACCAACTGTTTCAAATATTTTAATTAACGATGTTAATGTAACTGACATAAAAGAAAGTACAGCAAAAGTTGTACTAGAATTTGAACCAAACAATGATTTTATTGAAAACAGAAAAGCAAAATTACAATTTTCTGCTTTAGGTTCTAATGATGTTGTTACTTTCCCTTCACCTGCTACTGATAATCAAACAGTGGAAGGAAAAGTAATTTCTAAACAAGATAACAAATTAAAAGTAGAATTTGACTTAACTGGATTAATTGGAGGAACAAGTTATTCTATTACTGGATTAACTCTTGATGAAGATTCAACCAAGAGTGCTGTAGAAAATAACTTAAAAATTGATTTTTCAATTAATTTAGATGGTTCTAAAAGAAGATTTATTACAAAACCAGTAATTAAAGATATTAACTATACAAACTCAGATGCTTCCGCAAGTTTAACATTTACTTTAAATAACTCATATACAGATAAAACTCAATCCTTTGAAGGAAAAACAGCTACTGTTAAATATAAATTAAGAACAGATGCTAATGCTCAACCACAAGCAGGTGAAGATACAGCAGAAAAAACAGTTACAGCACAAGTAAAAAGTAACTACATTGTTGTTGATTTAGAGAATTTAACACCAAACAAAACTTTTGAAATTACTTCAGTAGAAGTTGAAGGTTATACAACTTCAGATACAACTAAACCAAATGATATTTTAGCTGTTTCTAGTGATATAACAGAAGATAAAAAACTATTCTATACAACAGCTGTTTCAGCTAATATTAATAATATTACTAACACACCACAAACAGAATCAACTTCACAATTAGTATTTACTTTTGATGATAGATCTAAATTCTTAGCAGGTAGAACTATTATAATGAAATACAGAAAAGTGAATGCTAGTGTTTCAACCCAAGATTCTACAATTGAAACAACTGTAAGTGCAGATGGAAGCAGTTTAACTTATGATTTAACTGGTTTAGACATAGGAATTAAATATATTGTTAGTTCACTAACACTAAAAAAAGATGCTGCAGATGCAGATGACAAACCTTTAACTAGAATTGTTTTTGATGCTAAAACAGTTGCAGAAGAAAACAAAATCTTTAGAACAACTAACGGGGTAAGTGGATTTGAATTTAGAACTCCAGTTGAAACAAAAGCTAGAGTTATTGTTTCAATTGCTGACGCAAGTCAAGAATATGAAAATAAACAAGTAAAATTAGTTTATGCTAAAACAGATGCAAACTCTACTGAAACAACTACAGATGCAGTTGACATTATTAATGGTAAAGCAGTATTTGATTTAACTAATTTAGAAAAAATCAAAGAATACAAAATTACTCATGTTAAATTAGTAAATAATGGTACTGAAACTGATATTCCTTTAAAAACATCATTAACAGATGATAATAAAAAATTCACTACTTCTGCTCAAAGTGCAAAAGTTGCTACAATTGAAGAAGATGCAAGTTCTAGAACTAAAAACTCTGCAGTTGTAAATGTTTCATTTGATACTACACACGATAGTTTCTTTGCAGATAACTCTTACACTCTAAAAATGAGATATAAATTAAGAGGATCTAATGAAGCAATTCAAGAAGCAACCGGTGTTTTAGATGCTTCTGATGCTTCTAATAAAAAATACAAATTTACTTTCTCAAGTCTAAAAGAAGGTTCTGTTTACTACATTATTGGATTTAATGGTGAAAAAGATAATAAAAACATTGATGTTATTTTAGATAATGTTAGTGAAGATAAAAAACAATTTTCAACTAAAGCAACAGTAAACTCTATTTCTGTAAATACTTCTGAAGAAGCAAAAGCAAGAATTGTAGTAAGATTTAACGATGCAAAAACAGAAATTATTAATAAAGAGTTAAAAATCGTTGTTAAAAAACAATCAGAAAAAGATAATGATTCAGCAACTAAATATGAAGATACATCAACTTCAGATTCAGGATTATATGTATTTGATTTAGCAGATTTACCAAAAACAGAAACATTAGAAGTAGTAGGTATTTATGAAAAATCAGGAGGTTCTTCAGATTATACTCAACAAATTGATTTTGGAGCAGAACAAGCAAGTACATTAGATACAACAAAAGTATTTACTGTTACTGCAACAAGTGCTACAGTTAATAAAGTTGAAGTTACTTCAATTGAAAGAAATTCTGCTTCAGTAAAATTAACTTTTGATACAACTAAAGATTCATTTGTTAATGGTAAAAAACTAAAATTAAGATATAAAGGACAAGATTCATCAGATATTATTGAAACAACAGGTGATGGTGAAACAATAAATAATGGTACTCTTACTATTGCTTTAAGCAACTTAAAAGAAGGTATCAGATATGAAGTTGTAGGATTTACAGTTGAAAACTATAAATCTAACTTTGATTCTTCAACAAATTCTCTTGCTTCATTAAGTCATAGACAATTTGTAACAAAATCAGCAGTTTCAAAATATGAATTTTTCCAAATTAGTGAAACTTCTACAAGAGTTGTAGTTTCTATTGAAGATAATGCTAGAGTAAAAGAAAACTTTAAAGCTAAATTAAAATACTATGCAACTTCTACTCCATCAACTGAACTAGAAACAAGTGCAGTAAGCATTTCAAACCGTAGAGCAGTATTTGAATTAACAGGATTAACCAAATCTGGTTCATATACAATTAAAGAGTTACAAATTAGTAATGCAGCAAATTCAGAAGATGGTTTAACTAAATTAGATGAATTATCTACTGTTACAGAAAATATCAAACAATTTACTTTAACTTCACAAACTTCTGAAGTAACAACAGTAAATTCAACTACTACTTTAAATAGTGCAACAGTAACTATTAAATTAGGAACTGCTGATGCATTTACTATTGGTAAAACTGCAACATTAAAATTAAGAAAACAAGGTTCAGAAGCTGAAATAACTCAACAAGTTGCTTTAACTGATGATAGTGGAGTTCCAAAAGGAGAGTTTACATTTAATAGTTTAGATGCTGGTTCAACATACGTATTAACAGGAATCTCTATTGAAAGTGTTCCTAAAACAAGTTTTTCACAATCAATTACTGATTCAAATAAACAAGTAGTTACAACACCATTAATTTCTAGAGTAATTATTGCTCCATCAGCAGAAACTACTTATCAATTAAATGCTATTGTTCGTGATCCATTATCTGGATCAAATGACAATAGATCATTTGATAATAAGAAAGTAAAAATTACTTATTATGCAACCGATGCAGAAAGTACTAAATTAACAGTTGATTCAACAATTACTTTATCAAGAATTGATGCAACTTTAACTAATTTAGTTAAATCTAAAACTTATAAAATTGAAAAAATTGAATACAGTGCAACTGGAAATGAATTAACAGGTGATTTAACTGCATTTACATTTACAAGTGAAGTTCAAGATTCTAATAAACAATTTACAGTTGAACCAAAAACAGCACAAATTACAGAATTAAGTTATGAAACTATAACTAATAATAGTGCAACTGTTAAAGTTAAATTCTCAAATGATGTCGATGGTTACTTAAGTACTTCAAGTAAACAACTAAAAATTAAATACCGTTCTTCAGAAGATTCTGAAAGTAAAGAAAGTACTTTATCAAGTGCTACTGTAGAAAATGGAACTGTTGTTTATTCATTTGATTTACAAAACCTTGGACACGGAGCAAATGTTAGAATTATTTCAGGTATTATTGATGGTATAAGTGTTAACTTTGCTTCTACTATAACTGCAGAGCAAAAAGCATTTAACACTATTCCAACAGTTAGAGTTGTTAGAAACTTTAAAGCAGATGAAGAAGAAAGTTGAAACATCGAAGTTAGACTAAAAGACTTAAAAGAAACTTCAACTAATAAACAAATTAAAATTAAATATGTAAAAGAAAGTGCAGAAAATGATGTATTAACTTCAGATGCTGGAACTGTTAATTCAAATAGAGTAACTATTAAACTTTCAAATCTTGAAAAATACACAGGATACAAAATTAAAGAAGTTATTTTAGTTGATTCTTCTTCTTCTTCACAAGAACAATCATTAATTTTTGAATCTTCAGTAACTGATGAAAATAAAAAATTCAAAGTAATACCAAAATTAGCAACAATTGAAGCAGTTGAAAACAAAACTTCAACAACTACAACTTCATCATTTGATCTTAAATTTGCTGATGCAGATAGAAATTATTTAAGTGCATATCACAACATTACTATTAAATATAGACAAAAAGGTCAAACAGACATTATAGAGAAAAATGGAACTATTAACACAACTACATTAAAAGCTTCATTTAGTTTTACTGTAGGAACTGACAACTTTGTTCAAGCTTCTTATGAACTATTATCAGTAATTTTCCAAGGAGATCAATTAAATTCTGGTGTTAAAAACACAGAACATAACCCTGAAGGTGTGTTAATCTTATTTAAGGATTCATTAACTAGAAATGATAAAACATTTGCTACAACAACAGATGTTGCATCAATTTCAACAGTAGGAGATGAAACTACTGCTGAAGCTACTGTAAGAATTAATGATAATTCTCAAACATATGTTGGTTCAAGACTAAAAGTAGTTTATACATTAAAAGATGATACTAATGAAATTACTTCAAGTGATGCAGAAATTGTACCAAGTACTGAAAGTGGTAAATCAGAAGCAGTTGTTACTTTAACAGCATTGAAAAAAGAACATACTTATACAATTAAGAAAGTTTTAATTAATAATACAGAAACTCCTTTTGTTGATAGTTTTGATAACAATAGCAAAACATTTAAAACAACAGGAAAAACCGCTACTGTTGATACTATTACTCAAGATGAAAGTTCAATTGCTAAAGATACTGCAACTATAACATTAATATTTGATGCAGCGGATGTATTCTTAGCAGGAAGTACTACTGTTGAACCAAATACAACTGCTAAAAATCTTTACTTAGTATTTTCTTCAAAAACAACAGGAGCAACAAAAACTTCTGAAACTGCAGCTATTGTAACTAAAGAAGGAGATAAAGCAAAAGTAGTCTTCAATTTAACTGGTTTAGATTCAGGGGATACTTATGAAATCATTTCAGTTCAAGAAAGAACTGGTGAACCACAAGCAAATGATGTGCAATTTAGTTTTCCAGATAATGTTAATAAAGACTTTAAAACATTACCTGCTTTAGGTTCTGTAACTAAAAACCTAAATACAGAGAAAAAAGCAGTATTAACTATTGATCTTGTTAATAATAATGATATCTTAGGGGAACCGAGTGCTTCAACTCAAGGAACTCTAACATATAGAAAAGTTTCAGATAATAGTAGTACTGAATTAACTGCTTCCTTCATTTACAATAGTAAAACTTCAATTTCTGTTGAATTGAATAATTTACAAAAAGATGAACAATATGAAATTGTTAAAGCTACTGTAAATAATAAAGATCTTGTTTTCACAACTGCAACTAACACAGATAATAACAAGAGATTTAGAACTTCTGTAAGAACAGCAGAAGTAACAATTACTGCTAATGATGATAAACAAGTAGGAGCAGGAACCTTTACACTTGCATTTGGAAACAGTGATGACTTTTTAAACAAAGGATGAACTGCTAATATTTCTTACCAAGTAACTAATGAACTTGAAAGAAAAGTTACACATAATACTCCTGTAAATATTACTAATAAACAAGCAGTATTTAGTTTAACCGGTTTAACTGGTGGTCAAACCTATCATATTACCGATATTACTTTAACTAAAGATTCAGCTAACACTGAAGCAAGTGTTGATTCAGTTATTGCAAGAGTTCAAGGAACTCCTGCACAAATCAACACTAAAGCAACAGTTAAAACTATTTCTTATGTTTCATCAACAGAAGGACAAGCAACTGTTAAAGTAGGATTTGATAATACTAACTTAGATATTGCAAACAACGGAACTGTTGCAATTACTTATGAATTAGTAACTCCACTTGGTGATGGAAATCACAATGGAAATGCAACAGGAACAGTAGTGGTGTCTAATAATAATAATAATAATAGTGTTGCGACATTCAATTTAACTAATCTTGTAAAAGGACAAGAATACAAAATTACTGCAATTAAAAGAAATTCAACTTCAGGAGAAGATTTAACTTTCAATAGCAATATAAGTGAAGATACAAATTCTGAAAGAAGATTTACTTCTATTACACAAACAGCAGTAGTTTCTGCAATTACTTTCTCAAGTCAAACAGTAAATAGTGCTAGTGCTACTTTAACACTTGAAGATGAATTTGCTAAATCAGGTCAACATGCATCCATTTTATATAGAAAAGTAGGAACAACAGAAAGTTTCAACACTGCACTAGTTGAAGTTAATTCAGATAAAACATTTACAGTTAATTTAAGTAATTTATCAGCTGGTTCTCAATATGAAATAATAGGGGGAACATTAATTCCTTCATCAGCTGCAATAACAATTAAAAATGAATTACAAACTCAAAATAGTCATAAATTCTATACTAAACCAGAAATTTCCGCAATTGAAATTACTCCTAATTCAGAAACTGAAGCAAGAGTAGTATTAACTTTTGCAGATGCAGAAGGTTCACTAAATGGTCACTCACTACATTTAGATGCAATTTTAGCAACAAATGATGGTAATGCAGCAGCAAATCAAGTTCAAGCAAATGCAACTGTTGCAAATAATTCAGTTACATTTAACTTTAGTAATTTAAGTAAATATACCAGTTACAGAATAACAACTGTTGTTGACACAACTAATTCAAATACAGCAGTTCCATACAATAAGTTATTTAATACTAATGGAGAATTAGAAAGTTCTAAAGAGTTTAGAACTTTAGGAACTGCATCAACATTAGAATTTAATGCACAACAATTTGATGGAACTGATGCAACAACATCAAGTGCAAAAGTTAAATTTACAGTTCCAACTACAGATAGAACATATGCAAGAAATAAAAACTTAGCTTTAAGATATGTGCAACTTGCAGATGATGGAACTGAAGTTACAAATACTGAAAAAACTTCACCAGTTAATATTAGATTAGCAGAAGATGGTAACATTGAATTTAATTTAAGTAGTGATGTTGACGGTTTATTATCAGGAACTAAATATAAAGTAAAAGAAATTATCGATTTATCTCCTGCTTCAGAAAGAATTACTTTTAATGTTCCAGCAGATTCTACATTCTCTACTTTAATTGAGCAACCACAAATTGTTGGAGTAACTCCGGAAGCATCAATTAAAAATAGTACTGTAACCGATAATCACTATGCTTATAAAACTAAATTTAATATACAGTTTAGTGATCCAAAATCAACAATTAAATGAGATACAATAAATTCTTGAAGTGTTGCTGTTGTTAGAAAAGGAAGACACGAAGGTGAAGCGGATAAAAATATCACTAATTCAGAAATTTCATATAGCAGATTAAATGATACTTCTACTTTACAAGTAGAATTAACAACCGCTGATGTTAAAGAAATTCTAGGAGCAAGATTAGAATTTACAATTAGTGGTGTAACCTATTCTGAAAAAGTAGATAAAAGCGATAATAAAGTTATTACTACTTTAAATAGAACAGAAAAAGGTGGAGATATTTATGCAACAGTTAAATCTACTTATTTAGTTGAAGAAATAGCATTTCCACAACAAAATACAAACTTCTTCTTTGGATTAGCATTCAAAGTTTATGATCCAACTAGATCATTAAAAGAGTCACATCCATATAATAGTGGTAGTGGATTAGCATATACTTGATATGTATCAGATGCACCTTATACTCCAGTAATGACATTTGAATATACAGATGGTTTTGGAGCAGCATCTCATCAAGGTTTTGCAACTAACAGTGATAATACAACTATAACAAGCAGTAAATTTATTACTCCTACTTCAACTAAAGCAACTAGTCATTTTAAATTAAAACAATCTGCATCAGCATTTGTAAATAGTAGTTCTACTTGAACAGAATTTATGCCAAAACAAGCTATTGAATGGATGACAGCTAAAAGAGATCCGAATAATCCAGATTATATTTATGTAACAATTGGTGGTTCTACAAACAGAAATGATGGTTTAGGTTGAGGAAAACTTCATCAAAAATATATTAGAATTAAAGCAGGTTCTATATTTGCATTAACTAAATATGTTCCCGCTGATAAAACAGAAGCAACTAACTCTGCTACATATCTAACAAATGGTACAAGTGATGTTACTGAAGGTATAACATTACTAAGAGATGATATTACTACAAGAGCAACTTACACACTACCTATGCCTGCTGGTGATTTTAATAATGATGAATCTAAATTAGTATGAACATCTGACTCTGGACAAAATAATCTAAGATTAACTGGAAAACCAGGTACACATGGTAATCCAAGTCAAATTGATAATTATGTAACATTTGGTTCTACAACATGAGATAATACTAATAAAACCTTATCAATATCATATAGTCCAAATACAGCAAATGCCAATAGAATAATTACTACAACTATTAAAGGTTATGCTGTCTTCCAAGATCAACAAGGTAATTTATACTTTGCAGGTGATAATCAAGGTAATCCACAAGCATTATCTACTAGTTCTACTGATTTTTCTAATAAAACAATTCAATTCCATGTAAATTACAATGGAATTTCAGAAGATGAAAAAGCTCCTGAAAATACACCATTAAGATTAATTGGAATTTGATCACAAGAAGATAGTACTTCTAAAGTAGCACCTGTATTCATTCATACAGATAAATTTGCAAATACTTTAATTGAGTTTGAAATCAAACCAACTAACTAATAATAATTTAATAAAAGTCTAATCTAGTAATAGGTTAGATTTTTTATTTACTTATTATTTATATTGAATACTAGTTCAGTATTATCCCACCTCTATCTTAATTTGATTAAGTTTAGGTAGTATACTATAATCAAGTTAAAGTATATATATTTAATTATTTATTAAACCAAACAAAAAATAAATTAATAAAACAAAATTATTAAGACAAAATCAAATGTAAACTAATGTAAATAATGTTATAATAATATTAGTAATGATTAAATTACTAGTAAATTTACAAATTTACGGATAATCATATGAAGAGTTTATCGTCAGATTAAGCGTAATATTAAGTACTCAAACCTTCAATGTGCCTTTCTTAACAGAAAGGTTTTTTATTAAAGAGAAAAATGTTTCTTTAAATCAAACAAGATATTAATAATAAAAATAAGAACAAAATTAAATTTCAATATTTATGGTAATTTATTTAACCATAAAAGATTAAATCTTAAATGATTAAGAAACTATAATTTAATTGTGTTAATTAAATATATTACTTCATAAATTTTTTATAAGGTTTAATATAAAAAATATTTTTACTATTAACTAATAAACTCAAAAAAAACAAAATCAAAAGAATTTC
>NZ_JBTGVH010000006.1:0-51841 GCF_054343485.1 Mycoplasma sp. 613B
GATGAATTAAACAATAAAATTAACTAAGTATAGAAATTTAGTAAAAATTTAGGTTTTTATAGTATGTACTTTTTGATCAATGTTTTTTAAATCAGTTTTTGTTATTTTCAAGAAATTCTTTTCTTAAAATATAAGAATATTCTGGTTCAATTAAGTCCATTATTTTTTCAAAAATAGAAACTGGTTTTTCAGCAACAATTTTATTTTGATTATTTGGATCTAAATTTATTTCTAAACTTTGTTCTAGTTTTAATTTATTATGCATTAAAATAATTAATTCCATAAATTTTCTTTTCTCTACGAAAGTAATGATTCTATGTAATTTTGCCATGTTTTTTTTCTCCTTTTTTGGGTAATTTTTTAATATTCTACCCATTATAATTTTTAAATATTTTTAAAAAAATCATAAAAAAAGGAAAAAATTAGGAAAAATAGGGCAATTTTCCTAATATTTTTGACACTTTTTGGTTTTTTGAACTAAATATTGAAATTAAATTTTTATATTTCTTATTGATAGTTGTCATATTAAAATGTTTTAATTTAAAACTATAAAAATTATGTTTATTTTTTATCCTGTTAGTTGTTTTAAAATTTGTTTTTTAATTTCAATTCCTTGAATAATTTCAATTATTTTTAGTGAAAATTCCAATGAATAAAAAGCACTTTTAGCGGTTATAATTTTATCAAAATGCACTATGTTTTTGTCTTGGAATTTTTCCCCTTTTTTAGATTCATTTGGAAAACCTACATATTCAGTTTTATCATCAAAAATTTTTGTTTCAAAAAGAGCATTTGGTGCATCACAAATAGCAAAAATTCATTTTTTATTTTCTAAAAAATGATTGACTATATTTAAATTTTTAAAATCTTTTCTTAAATAAGTTGCTCCCTTACCGCCTGGAATAAAAATAGCTGAAAATTCACTTAAATCAATTTCTTTTTTAGTTTGTATTTTTACAATTTTGTGTTTTCCTATATATTCTCTTGATTCGTTATTATTATAAAAAATTATTTCAGAAAAAGTTTTCGCTCTTTCTAAAGTTGTAGTTACAGCAGTTAATTCAAAATCTTGAAAATCATCTTGAACTAAAACAAGTAATTTATTATTCATTTTTCCTTTCTAATCATATGTAACATTTGTAAGTTTTCGTAAATATATTATAAATCATTGCATAGTTTTTTCTAAGTCTGGTTGATTATTTTTAGTTAGAAAAAGTTTAATTTTTCCTAGCTTGTATAAATTATTATAAATTTCTGTTTCATCGGTTGAAGGAGTTAAACCTAAGTCAATAATTTTATTTGGATAATATTCAGAAAGAAGTTTATAACCGAAATTAAAAAAATCTTTTTTTGGTATTATTTCAGGTTTAATTGAACCGATTATAGCTAACTTGATCCCTATTAATTCATCTTGAAATTTAGGTCATAAAATACCAGGAGTATCTAATAATTGTATATCACCTGCATTTATCCACTGTTGTCCTTTTGTTACTCCTGGCATATCTCCAACTTTAGTTTTTGCATTTGAAATTAAATTAATTAATGTAGATTTTCCACTATTAGGAACACCCATAATAAAAACTCTTAATCGTGGTTTTAGTAAACCTTTTGCAGAATCTTTTTTTCTCTTATCTTCCAATCGGTCATTAATAGCTTTTAAAATTATTTTTTTACTGCTATTTTCTTTTAAATTAACAAAAATTACTTTTGAATTTTCACTATTAAATCTTGATAAAATTTTATTTATTTTACTTCTATCTGACATATCACTTTTTGTAATTACAAACAACCTAGGCTTAGAAGGGGATATTTTATCAAATTCTTCATTGTAACTACTTATTGGAGCTCTACCATCTAAAACAATTAAAAACAAGTCTGCTAAAACTTGTTTTTCTTGTATTTGTTTCATCGCTTTTGCCATATGGCCTGGGAATCATTGAATCATATCAATTATTATAATGTATTTTTAAAAAAATAAGAAAGAAAAATTTCCTAATTTATAGGAAATTTCTGTATATTATTAATCAAACTTGATTTTAATTGAAGGTCCCATTGAAGCAGAAACTGTTAAGTTTAAAATATATGCACCTTTAACAACACTTGGTTTTAATTTTTTAATTAATGAAATTAATGTTTGTGCATTTTCTGCTAATGCTTGTGCACTCATTGAAGTTTTTCCAATTAATGAGTGAACAATACCAGATTTATCTGCTCTATAGTTTGCTTTACCCTTTTTAAGTTCTTCTACAGCTTTTGAAGGTGTAGGAGTAACTGTTCCAGTTTTTGGGTTAGGCATTAATCCTTTTGGTCCAAGTTTTTTACCATATTTACCTAAAACAGGCATCATTTTTGGATCAACTACCATTACATCAAAGTCAAATAAATCATTTTTTAAAGCTTCTTCTAATTCACCTGTTGTATAAACTAAATCGGCTCCTGCTTCTTTTGAAGATTTTTGCATATCGGGATTATCTGTTGCTACTAAAACTCTAATATTTTTTCCTGTTCCGTTAGGTAATACAACAGCCCCTCTTAATTGTTGATCTGTTTTTCTTGTATCTAAATTTAATCTAATTGCTAAATCTACTGATGCATCAAATTTTGCATATGAAGTTTTCTTTACTAACTCCATTGCATCTTCTAAAGAATAAACTTTATCTTTTTCTACAAGTTCTCTTGCAGATTGAAGTTTTTTACCAATTTTTCTCATATTAGTTTTCTTCACTTTCTTGTTTTTCTTTTATAACTTCTGCATCTACAAAACCTTTATTTTCTGCAGCAGCTTTTGCATCTTCTTCTAGTTTAGCAGCTGAAGCAGCAGCTTTTGCATTTGCTTTAGCTTGTTTTTCAGCTTCTTTTTTAGCAGCTACAACATCGTCTCAACCTTCAACTAAAACACCCATATTTTTAGCTGTTCCTGCGATTGTTTGCATAGCTTTATCTAATGAGTCTGTGTTTAAATCAACTAATTTGTATTGTGCTATTTCTTTTAATTGTTCTAAAGTAATTGTAGCAACAATTTTAGTTTTAGAATTTGAAGAACCTGATTGAATTTTTGCTGCTTGTTTAATTTTATATGAAGCAGGTGAAGTGAATAATTTAAAATCAAATGATTTATCTTTATATATTGTGATAGCTACAGGAACTGGTTCGCTCCCTCTATCTCTTGTTTGATCGTTAAATTGCTTTGTAAATTCAGGCATAACAATACCTAAACCAGCTAATGCAGGACCAGGTTTAGCTTGTCCAGCATTAAATTGCAATTTAGCAACACGAACTATTTCTTTTGCCATTGCGAGCTTCCTTTCTTTCTCTTGGTGGTAATAACGATTTCTCTTCCACTAAGGCAATATAAATATTGCAATTGAAATTTTACCATATTTTGCTTTTTTAAATTAAAATTTAGTCTAATTTATCTAACTCATCAATTCTTGCTTGATGTCTTCCGCCTTCGTATTTAGTTTCAAAATACTCATCGACCATTTTTTTTGCTTCTTCAAAAGTTGTAAATCTACCACTTAAAGCGATTGCATTTGCGTTATTGTGTAATTTTGCTAAATAAGCATCATTAACATTTGTAATTCTTGCTGCTCTAACTCCTTTGAATCTATTTAAAGCATATGAAATTCCTAGTCCTGTTCCACAAAAACCCATTCCAATATCTGCTTTTTTGCTTTGTAAATATTTTCCAAGTTTTTTACCATATGTAGCATAGGATACTGATTCTACTCCGTTAAAAGGACCTAAATCTTCCACTTCATATCCTTTGGATTTTACATATTCTAAAACTTTTACTTTTAAATCATAACCAGCATGATCGCTTGCGAATGCTACTCTAATTTTTTCCATACTATCTTAATCTTTCCAATGTTTCTACTTTTATAATTTGTGAAGGTTCGTTGCTTCCTTCTCCAAAATTATAAACTTGTTTTATTTTATTAAAAACTTTTTGTGCTTCTTTTAGGGTTAAATTTTTTTGACCAGAAATATTTGCACTTGTTACTCAGCAAGGACCAGTTTTTTCCAAAAACGCCTGTAATCCTTTTTGATTTGGCATTCTAAAACCTTGATTATTAACAATTAAAGTTATATTTCCAGGTCAAAATTTCTTAGCCAGTTCCTCTGCTTGTGAATTTCATTCTTGAAATTCTCTTGCTTGGTCTATAGAAGCAACTAAAATTATTATTTTTTTATTTATATCTCTTTGTTTAAGTTCATATAAAAGATCTATTTTTTTTGTTTTTACAGGAATTCCTATACCAACAACTGTATCGGTTGTAGTAATAAATACATCTTTATATTTGTCAATTTCATTCATTAATCAAAATCTTTCAATCATTTATTTTTTCGATCATCTTTTACACCTGAAAAAATTGATTCCATTGCTTTTTTCTCTGAATTTGATAATTTTGGAACATATAATTGTAAGTGAATTTTTAAGTTTCCATAAGAATTATTTTTTGGATTTTTAGAACCTTTATTTTTTACAGTTAATACATCACCTGATTTATAAGAATTATTCATTCTAATCTCTTCATTTCCATATGGTGTTGGAATTGTGATAAGATTTTCAGAAATAATATCAATTACAGAAACTGGCACAGTTAAATGAATATCATCACCAACTCTTGTGTAATGCGTATGATCTCTAACAGTTATTTCTATATATAAATCTCCATTTTGCCCACCATTTAATCCAGGACCACCATATCCATTTAAAACTACAGATTGCCCTTCTTTAATACCTGCAGGGATAGAAACTGTCAACTCTTTACTTTCTTTTATAATTCCTTTACCAGAACATAATTTACATAATTTTTGAATTCTTTTTCCTTTACCAGAACAATCAGAACAAGTTGCACTATTTTGAATTGCTCCAAAAGGTGTTTTAATAACTTTTGTAACGCTTCCTGTTCCACCACAAGTACTACATTGCTTAATATCTGCTGTAGAATTTGCTCCACTACCGTGACAATTATTACATGTGCTATATTTATCAAATTTTCTCTTTATGCTTGTTCCTAAAATTGATTCAAGAAAACTTATTGAATATTCAATTTTATAATCTGAACCGTCTTCTGGATAATTTTCTCTTGATTTTCTTCTGCCAAATCCACCAAAAATATCTCCAAAAAAGTCACTGAATCCACTGAATCCACCAAAATTTCCAAATCCACCAAAGCCTGCTTGTGCATTTGGATCAAAAGCATCATGGCCATATTGATCATATTGTGCTCTTTTTTCTGGATTTGATAAAACTTCATATGCTTCATTTACTTCTTTAAATTTCTCTTCTGCATCTGCTTCTTTATTTTTATCTGGGTGATATTTCATAGCTAATTTTCTATAAGCTATTTTTATTTCTTTATCTGTTGCGTTTTTATTTATTTCTAATACTTCATAATAATCTCTTTTTTTCATAAATAAAATTTTAGCACATTTTATATTAGAGTGCTAAAATTTTGTATATTATTATTCGTCTATGTCATCTTTTGATACATCTAAATCTGTATAAACTAAGGTGTGATCGCTAATTTTTAAAATTCAATTTTGTAAGCTATCCTTTGAAGGTTTTTTATCAACTTTTTTCTTTCATTCTTTTTCTTCAATAATATTTTTTTTAAAGACAGAAAATATATCAAATCTTTGAGCATTAGAAGTTTTTAAATCACCTTTATAAAGGATTTTATCATATGGTTCCGATCATTGTCGAGATCTGCCAAGACTTGTTTCTAAATTTCAATCAAGTAATGTTTTATAGCCTGCTTTAATTGTTAAATCAAATGCTTTTGCTCCGTTATTTTCCTTTATATTTGTATCTCCCATAAAGAAAATATCGTTATTTTTGCCATCTTGTAAATCAAATCAATTTAAAACATTTTTTAACTCTTTAGCTTCATTTATTTCAAATTGACCTTGACCGGAATAACCGCTCGCTGCTGGTTCAACACCTCTTTTTTGTCCTGGAGAATCAAAGTGAGAGAATACTACGGTAAAATCATTATGTTTTTCATTTTTAACTCTAAAATGTGCTCCATATGGTGGTCTTGCATAAACGGTTTTTTCTTTTTTATTAAAGTAAGAAGTAAATTCTGGGTTTGGATAAGGAATTCCTAAATAAGGGTTTTTATTGTTTTGATATCCAGCAAATGGAATTGGTTCTAAAAATTTATTTTTATAAACTATACCTATATATTCTTGCTGTGATTCTTTACCTTTACCAAATAATTTAGGACTTAATAAATATTTTCAATCTCCATCAGGATCATATTCTTTTAATTTTTCAATTATTTTAGAAACAGCAAGTTCATTATTTTCATTATCAATTGTAACTTCAGTTAAACCAACTAAGGAAAGATTTTCATGATTAATAATTTTTGCTATTGCTTCATTTTTTCAATCTTGTTTTCCAGTGTGATTTAAAATATTTCAATGACCAATTCTTATTTTATCAAATGATAATTCTTGATTATTATCTGTTTTTTTGTTTAAATCATTATTTTTTTTGTATTCTTTTTGTCCTTTTTCATTGTTACTTGGAACAAAAGAGTTAACATTCTCTTTTGACGGTTGTTCCTGTTGTGTCTGCTTTGTAATGGGTTCTTGATGTGCTGGTTTTGAACCACATGAAGTAAAAACTAAAGGTAAAGAAAGAAAAGAAAATCATTTAATTCATTTTTTCATTTTATCTATTTATAAATAATTCTATTTGAAAACTTGAAATGTATTCTTCTTTAGCAGAAAATAAATCGTAATAAAAGGAAATAAAATTTTCTTCTCTTTCTAATTTTGTCATTTTATAAATGAAATCTAACTCACCATATTCAGTTTTAAAAGGACATACTTTTTCTTTATTTAACTCTAAATTAACAGTTGCATGACTTTGAAAAATATTAACTTTGTTTTTTGAAACTTCAATTCTTATAGCAATATTTGTATTTGGATCTTTAAAAATAAATGCATCAAATTCTTCTCATTTATCTAATTCTAAAGGAGAAATAAATTCAATTACTTTTTTATCATCATCCTTGATAATTGTTGAAACAAATTTTATAGTCATTTTTTCAATCTCTCTTTAACAATGTTTTCTCCAAATAAATAAATACTTTTTGCTAATTCTGGTCCGTGTTGTTCAAGAGTGGAAGCAATTCTAATTGGTAAAAATAAATTCTTTCCAGATAATTTTGTTTGTTCTTTTGTTAAGTCTATTGCTTTTTGAATATTATCAATTGAAAAATCTAAATTATTTAAATGACTGTAAAAAACAGAAATAACTTCTAAATTTACAGGGTTTTCCTTTATAAATGTTTCTGTTAAATCTTTTGGAGATTTGTAAATCCTTAAATTATTTTTAATTTCATTTAAAGTAGCAGCACTTTGTTTATATGTTTCTACAAATAATTCATTTCAAGCAGAATCACTATTTAGTTGTAATTGTTCTTTTAAAATAGTGTTGCTTTGATTTTTCATATATTGTTTAGAAAATCATTCCATTTTCTTAATATCAAATTTTGAAGGAGATTTAGACAATCTATTTTCATCGAATTTTTCAATTAATTCTTTGTGGTTTAAGATTTCCTGTGCATCTTCACTTGTTCATCCAAGTAATGCTAAGAAGTTAAAAATAGCTTCAGAAATATAACCTTCATTTTTATAATCTTCAATAAACTGTTTTAAACTTAAATCTCTTTTAGAAAGTTTTTTTCCTTCCATATTAGTAATTATTGTTAAGTGTCCAAATTTTGGTGTTTCTCAACCAAAAGCATCATATACTGCAAGTTGTTTAGGTGTATTTGTAATATGTTCTTCACCTCTTAAAACATGGGTGATTTCCATATCATGATCATCAACTACAACTGCAAAATTATAAGTTGGAAATCCATCAGATTTTTTTATTACTCAATCACCAATATCGTTTGAATTTACAGAAATTTGTCCTCTTACAATATCATTTCAAGCGTAATCTTTATTAGGTTTAAGAGCTAATCTTACTGAATATTCTTTATTTTTTTCTCTTGTTTCTTTTTCTTCTTCAGAAATTTTTAGCCAATTTCTATCATATCTAAAGCTGAAAATTCCTTGTTTTTCTTGTTCTTGTCTTTGTTGATCTAACTCTTCTGAAGTATCATATGCTTTATAAGCAAGGTTTTTAGAAATTAATCAATCTACTAATTCATTGTATCTATCAAGTTTTTCACTTTGTCTGTATTTTCCGTATTTTGAATTAGGATTTATTGGTGATTCATCTGGAATAATACCTAATCATTTCAGATTATTTAATTGTGATTCTTCTCCTCCTTCAACATTTCTCGAAACATCAGTATCTTCAATTCTTAAAACAAATTCTCCACTATAATGCTTAGCAAATAAGTATGAAAATAAAGCTGTTCTTGCTCCACCAATATGGAGATATCCTGTTGGACTTGGTGCATATCTAGTTCTTATTTTTTTCATTGTTTCTCCTTAGTTATTAATTTATAAATAATTATATTTTATTTTTTTAAAAAAATTGAATAAATGCAATAAAACTCCTTTATTTATTTTCAAGATAAAAGCAAACTTCATTTTTGAAAGTTTGCTAATTTTGTTTAATTATTTCAATTCTTATTTAAATAAAAATTTATTGAATATCAAAGAATAAAAGGATAAAAATCTTTATCATTTTTATAAATTTTTGTATCATTAACTTTTATGTAAGATTTTCCAAAGTATAGTCTATTATAAAATCAAAAAGTACAAGTTATTATATTAATAAATTTTTCTTTTTCATGTTTTATTTTTTCATTAAAATCTATTTTGTTTTGATCTATATAATTTAAAAGTTTAAAAGAAATATTTTCCTCTTTTTTGTAAAATTCAACGACTTCATTTTCTTCAAAATAAAAATCTTTACTTAAATATTTTTCAAAATAAACTAAGTCATTTTGATTTACTTCAATTTGATCTCAGCTTGCTTTTTTCTTTTCTTTTTTTAATTTTATTTTATAAACTATAAATGAAATAAAAGTTAAAAACAAAATATAAGCAATAGAAACAATAAATAATATAACATTGATATTAAAAGTTTTAGAATTAAAAAAATCAATAATCAAAAAACCTATTCCAAATATTAAACAAATAATTTCAAAAAATAAGTAGATAATATCAAAATGAGAAATTTTTTTATTTGTAATAAGAAATTTTTTTCATAATTTTAAATCTACATTTTTTAAATTAATTATGTTCTTGTATCTAATAAAAGTGATTGAAATTGTTAAAATTGTTGCTACGAGAATTGCTAAGAAAGTTATTATATAAGCTATCATTTTTCTCCTTTTTTAATTATAACTATTCTGTTTTTTTGATTAATATCTTTTTTTATTTCTATATTTAAATTTTCAAGAGACTTAAAATAATCTAAATTTCAATCTGAAATTTCAAATATAAGAATTCCTTCCTTTTTTAAAAAAGATTTACCATCATTAATAATTTTTTTATAAAAGTAATTTCCATCTTCTTTAGCAAATAATGCATTGTGATTTTCTCATTCTAAAACAGAGTGATCCAGTTTTATATTTTCAGGTATATACGGGGGATTAGAAATAATTAAATCATATTTTTGATTGGAATCTAATTTTTTAAATAGATTAGATTTAATTACTTTAATTTTTGACGAAAATAAGTGATTTTCCTTTATATTAGTCAAAATTTTACTTATTGCTTTTTCATCATTATCAACTAAAGTTACTTCACAACCTATCTTATCAAAAATAGTTAATCCTATAAAACCAGAACCTGCACACATATCTAAAACTTTAGAATTTTTATTCAAAAATTTTAAAGATTCATTAATAACTTCTTCTGTTTCATATCTTGGGATTAAAACCTTATCTTCTGTAATTAAAAATTTTAGTCTGTCCATTTGAACAAAACCAATAATTTGTTGAATAGGCATTGAAGTTTTTAATTTATTTTCTTCTTCATTAGTAATTATTAATGGTAAATTATTTCTTATTTTTTCTCGTAATAAAGCTTCTCTTCTTTTATTCAAGTCCTGCATTTTGAATCTTTTCTGCTTGTTCTTCCGCTAATAAAGCTTCGATAATTGGATTTAATTGACCTGCTACAACATTTTTTAAAGATGTAGAAAAACCAATTCTATGATCTGTTATTCTATCTTGTGGATAATTATAAGTTCTTATTTTTTCACTTCTTGCACCAGAACCGGCTAATTTTCTAAAAGCACCTTCTACTTCTTGTTTTTTTCTAATTTCTAAGTCATAAAGTCTTGATTTTAAAATTTTCATTGCTAATTCTCTGTTGGCTATTTGGCTTCTTCCATCTTGAGAAGTAGCAATAACACCTGTAGGAATGTGTATTATTCTTACAGCAGAATCTGTTGTATTAACAGATTGACCACCTGCACCAGAAGATCTAAAAGTATCTACTCTAATATCACTTGGATTAATTTCAATTTCAACATCTTCATCTGCTTCAGGCATTACAGTAACTGTTGCAGTTGAAGTGTGAACTCTACCTTGAGTTTCAGTTTCTGGAATTCTTTGAACCCTATGAACTCCTGACTCAAACTTAAGTTTTGAATATGCTTTTTCACCACTAATTGAAAAAACTATTTGAGTAAAACCTCCAGCTACAGCAAATGTAGAATCAAGAACCTTTACTGTCATATCATTTGAATCAGCTCATTTATTGTACATTTTAAAAAGGTCACCAGCAAAAATGTTTGCTTCATCGCCGCCAGCTGCCCCTCTTATTTCCATAATAACGTTTCTTTCATCATTTTCATCTTTTGGCAATAATAAAATAATAAGTTCTTTTTCTAAAATAGGCATTTGCTCTTCAGAGTTTGTTATTTCAGATTTAGCAAAAGCAATAATTTCTGCATCTTTTTCTGCAAGAAGAAATTTAGCTTCTTTTATAGTGTTTTCAAATGCTAAATATTTGTCAAATGTTTCTACTATGTCTTTGATTGAAGAAATTTCTTTAACAATTTGAGTGTATTTTTTTATATCACTCATTGTTTTTTCATCTAATAAAATTTTATTTAATTCATTATATTTTTCTTTAATTGAAATTAGTGATTTATACATTGAAGTTTCCATATTAATTTTAATTATATAAGAAAACTGCTTTTTTAAAAACTTAAAAGGCGAAAATTTAATTATATTTGTAAAGTTAAAGATTTATTAAAAGTTTTAAAATTTTATTTTACTTTGTAAAAACATTTCCAGTTTTAAACATAAAAACCTTTCTATATAAACAAGGACTTAACTTTGGTTTCTTACCAAATTTATGTCCTTGTTTAAGCAAGAGTGAGTTGAAAATAGAGAACATTGAACTGAAATATTATGATCTTTATAAAACTTATTTAGAGAATAATAATAAGCAAAATGCAAAAAATCTGATAGTTACAATATATAGCAAGGTGAGTACTAAATTACAGTTATTACTATGAAAGTAGTGATAGCTTTTTTTATTTGAGTTTTATTTATTTTTTAGTTTATTTCTTTTATTAAAAATACAAAAAAATAAAAAAATTTTTATAAAAAATAATTTGAATTATAATAATAATTATATATAGGGAGAAGTATGAAAGAAAAAATTAAAGCAGAACTAATGGAAAAAATAAACAATATTGAAATTCAAGAAAAATCTGGTTTAAACTCTTTTTTAGATGAGTATATTGAAAACAAAATTGAAAAAAATAAAAATAAAATTACAAAAGCATTTAATTATGCTAACGATGATGAGTGATACACAACAAAAGAAGATATTCAATTTTTTATTGATAATGCAAAAATTCCTAAAGATAAAATAATTTGATGCCCTTTCGACTTACCAGATTCAAATTTTGTTACTATTTTTAAAAAAAATGGTTACAAAGTGATTTCATCTCATATCTTAGAAAACAAAGATTTTTACAGTTATCAACCAGAACATTTTGACATTGTTATCAGCAATCCACCTTTTAGAGGTAAATTTAAATTATTGCAAAGATTGTTAGAATTTAACAAACCTTGAGCACTAATTTTTGGAATTCAAGCATTAAATAGTGAAAAATTTTGTAATGAATTACAAAAATTTGAAAGAGTTCAATATGTCCATTTAAAAAGGAGAATGTGCTTTACAAAAGATTATTTAAATTATGATGTTTTTAATCTAGATAGACCTTCTTTTGCAAGTATGTGAATAGCAAATAAAATGTTTGAAAAAGATATTCAAGTATGAAAAGGAGTAGATTATAAAAAAGATGGAAAAGAATTTATGTAATAAAAGAAAATTCACTATACTTGTCTCAAAGTCTTTATTTTCAAATTTAACCAAAGAAGCGAATAAAGAAGAATCTGACAAACTATATAGTGATATAAAACTTATTTTAAGTCTAGATAAAAAAATTGATATAAATGATGAAGTAGAATGAAAAAATACAGAAGTAAAGTTTCAGGGTTTAGTTATTGAAGAATTAAATGAATTAATTTATTTTACTCAAAAATTAGGAGAAAATGGTAAACCAAAATCTAGAAACACTTATATTATGCAGAATTTTTTGCCAGTTTTGTTGTTTAGTTATGAAAATAATATAAAAAATATTTCTGTATCATTACATCCTTTAGATTTGTTTTTATATATTGAAGAATTTCCAAAAACAATTTTAAAAGATTTTAAAATTTTTAGTACTTTGGGCGTAAAAATTAATTATAGTTTAACATCAAGACAAAAGAATAATTTGAATACTAAATTTGAAAATATAAAACATTTTCAATTAGAAAAAGAAAATTTAAAAAGACAAAATAAAAGAAATTTATCAAGTTATATTGAGTATGATGAGTTAAAAAAAGAGATTAAACTATATGCTAAATTTGATGGAGCTAATGCATCAGATTCTTTAATCAGTGCAATAGTAATCAATAAAATATTTGAAAAAGATAAAGATATTAAGAGAAAACTTTTAATTTTAAAAACAAACGAAAAATTATTTGAAATTAAGCAAAATTTATTAAAAATTTTAAAACAAAATAATTTTGAAGTAAATAAACAACCAATCTTTTCTCAACCTATTTTTGATATAACCCACTCTGAAGAAGACTTAAAAAGAAATCAACCTCTTTTTAAAGAAAATATAAAAATTTGATATTGTGAAAATAATTTAAATCCAGATAAATGTTTAGTTTGTGGTTATCAATTTTCAGAACATTTAATTTCAGCACACATACATAGAGTTTCGGATGTAAAAAATGAATTTAAAAATAATAAAATTTCTTTCGATGATGCTAATAAATTGATTGTTGAAGGATGTAACGGTTTTTTGCTTTGCCCTACATGTGACAAAGAATTTGAATGAGGAAAAATTTTCTTTGATTTAAATTTATATAAGTTTTTTTCTAATCCAGAAAATAAATATATTACAGAAACTATCAATATAACAACAAACAAAGAAAAATTTGAAGAAAACATTAAAAAACATCTAGTGAGAATTAAAAATTTATCAAAATAAAAGTTGAGTTCCAACTTAATTTTTTTATAAATTTAAAAATTTGGCACTTTTTACTTGTGAGTGCTAAAAAATATGCTATAATGTTTTCATAAATAAAAAAAATCACTTATTAAAAAGGAGAATAAATATGGCAAAAGAAATAGTATTAGGAATAGATTTAGGGACAACTAACTCTGTTGTTTCTATAATTGAAGATAAAAAACCTATAGTTTTAGAAAATCCAAATGGAAAAAGAACAACTCCTTCTGTAGTTTCCTTTAAAAATGGAGATATTATTGTTGGAGAAATTGCAAAAAGACAATTAGAAACAAATCCAGATGCAATTGCTTCTATCAAAAGATTAATGGGGACAAGCAAAACTGTAAAAGCAAATGGAAAAGAATACAAACCAGAAGAAATTTCAGCAATGATTCTTTCTTATTTAAAAGAATATGCAGAGAAAAAAATTGGCAAAAAGGTTTCAAAAGCAGTTATTACTGTTCCTGCTTATTTTGATAACGCAGAACGTGAAGCTACCAAAACAGCTGGAAAAATAGCAGGATTAGATGTTTTAAGAATAATAAATGAACCTACAGCAGCTGCTCTTGCTTTTGGACTTGACAAAACAGATAAAGAATTAAAAGTTCTTGTTTATGACTTAGGAGGAGGAACATTTGACGTTTCTGTTCTTGATTTAGCAGCAGGAACATTCGAAGTACTTTCTACAAGTGGAGACAATAGACTTGGTGGAGATGATTGAGACCATGAAATTGTTAAATGACTTTTAGAAAAAATTAAAAGTGAATATAAATATGATGCCACAAACGACAAAATGGCAATGGCTAGATTAAAAGAAGAAGCAGAAAAAGCAAAAATTTCTCTTTCTGAACAATCAATCACTACAATTTCATTACCATTTTTAGCAGTTTCTGAAAACGGTCCAATAAATGTAGAATTAGAACTAAAAAGATCAGAATTTGAAGCAATGACTGCTTATCTTGTAGATAAAACAAGAAAACCAATTATGGATGCCTTAAAAGAAGCTAAACTGGAAGCTAAAGATTTAGATGAAATTTTATTAGTTGGTGGTTCTACAAGAATCCCTGCTGTTCAAACAATGATTGAACATACATTAGGTAAAAAACCAAATAGAAGCATTAACCCTGATGAAGTTGTAGCAATTGGTGCAGCTATTCAAGGTGGAGTGCTTGCAGGAGAAATTGATGATGTTTTATTATTAGATGTTACTCCTTTAACACTAGGTATTGAAACAATGGGTGGGATTGCAACCCCTTTAATCCCAAGAAACACAACAATTCCAGTAACTAAGTCACAAATTTTCTCAACTGCATCTGATAATCAACCAGAAGTTACAATTTCTGTAGTTCAAGGTGAAAGACAAATGGCTGCAGATAATAAAGTTCTTGGAACATTTAACTTATCAGGAATCGAACCAGCTCCAAGAGGAGTACCACAAATTGAGGTTTCTTTCTCAATCGATGTTAATGGTATTACAAAAGTTACAGCAAAAGACAAAAAAACAAACAAAGAACAAACAATAACAATTCAAAATACATCTACACTATCTGAAGAAGAAATTCAAAAAATGATAAAAGAAGCCGAAGAAAACAGAGAAGCAGATGCAAAGAAAAAAGAAAAAGTAGAAACAACAGTTAGAGCAGAAACTTTAATTTCCCAGTTAGAAAAATCACTAACTGAACAAGGAGATAAAATTGAAGCATCTCAAAAAGAAATGTTAACTAAACAAATTGAAGAATTAAAAACTTTATTAAAAGAAGAAAAAATTGATGAATTAAAAACAAAATTAGACCAAATAGAACAAGCTGCTCAAGCTTTTGCACAACAAAGTGCTAATTCACAAGCAAACGCTTCAAATGAAGATAATGACTCTTTTAAAGCAGATGTTAAGGAGGAATAATTTAAATAGAAAAAGGTAATTTAATACCTTTTTCTATTTTTAATACCTTTAATTAGGGACCGTAACACATTTTGTGTAAAAATTTCTCAATAGCAAATATTTAAACTAAAATATTTATAAGGAGAAATTTTTTTATGACTAAAAAATTAGAAACTGCTAAAAAACTTTATAAAAAAAACAAACCAAAAACATAAAATTAATTATTTTTCAATAATTCATTAATTGTTTTAAAAGATAAACTTTTTACAATGTTAATTTTATATTTTTTTGGAACAATAGAGAAATTGTATTGAATTTTACTGTTGGATAAATTATAGCTTTCATTTAAATTATAGTTAAAATCCGAATCATTAATTAGTGAAAAATCAATAACTTTATTTTCTTCATCAATTTTAGATTTAATTAATACTGATTGTTTTAAATAATTATAATTAGTTT
This sequence comes from Mycoplasma sp. 613B, assembly GCF_054343485.1. Taxonomy (NCBI): domain Bacteria; kingdom Bacillati; phylum Mycoplasmatota; class Mollicutes; order Mycoplasmatales; family Mycoplasmataceae; genus Mycoplasma; species Mycoplasma sp. 613B. The sequence continues at coordinate 15,852 of NZ_JBTGVH010000006.1, forward strand.
TATATTCTAGTGTTCTATGAATAACAATGCTATTATTTTCAAAAATTTGATCAAATGTTTTATCTTTGAAAAAAATCTTTTCAAGTTCTGTTAAAATATCATTTTCACTTTTTTTAGTTTCGCTATTCTCTTCTGTGTAAAATTCCTTAATAGAAGGAATAATTTTATTTTTAAATTCTTCTTTGTTATTGATAATGTGTATGTCATCATTAAATAAAAGATTATTTGAATTAAGTGAATTATTTTTAAAAATTAAAACATCTGATGTAAAAATATTTTGCTCTTTTTGTTTTTGAAATATTAAAGGTCAATAATCTTTAAATAAATCATTTTTAATAAAAAAATTCTCTTTGTATTGAAACTCTTTATATAAATTAAGTAAATTTTTTTTGTTTTCTTCTTCATTTGTTTTAGAAAATACAATTTCTTTATTTTTTTCTGTTTTAATTAATGTAAACCTTTTCTTTTGTGAAACTAATGATGTTTTTCTCGTAGTTTCTCCACTATCAATTCCAGGCAAATTTAAAACTGATATTTCTAAGATATTAAACTTATCAACTGTATTTTCATCAATTATAAAATTTAAAAAATCATTAGTATATCATAAAGATTCATTTTCTAATAAAATTAAATTGTTTTGTGTTAATTCATTTTCTAATTTATTTCCATTAAGAAAATCTTGTTCAAACATTTTTGTAATTTGTTCTTTGGTTAATCTATTATTTATATTGAATTTATCATATAATTCATTAATTTTACTAACAATTTTTTCATCAAAATCATCAATAGTTTTTATTATTAATTTTTTTTCATTTAAAAAGTTAAAATTATTTTCTTTGCTTTCAAATAATTTTTCTCTAAATTGATCAAAAATAAAACTATTATTTGCTTTTATATTTTGTTGGTCTTGTTTAATCTTAATGAGATTTTCAAAATAAATTGATTTTACTTTAATTTGTTCAACATAATCTTTTACTTCTTTCTGAGCACAAGAAAATAATGAAAATGTCATTGGAAAACTTAAACTAATTAATATTTTTCTTTTATTTTTTAACCACATAAGTAAATGATAAATTATCCTCAATTGAATTTTCAAATAAAGAAGATTTGTACTTTTTAATAACTAACCTAAAATTAGAGGATTCTGTAACATTATATTCTATCAATTCATCATTTGAATCACTAGAAATAGAACTACTTACTTGTATTCAATTTCCTGAATTATCCATTTTTTCTAAAATTAAATCATAATCAGAAAACTTACTATTATTTTGTCTTGAAAAAGCAGTTTCTTTTTTAAGTTGTAACTCATTTATGTGTTCTTTTTCTCATTTTTCATTTTCAGAATTTATTCTATTTAGTTCTGCTACATTTGCAATAGCACCCCCCAAAGGGCCTAAAAATCATCATCAATTTACTTGTGGATTATATTCAGCTCTTTTTTCTTTGTTTTGCAATAAACCAGCATTAAATAATCAAGATAATGAAGATTTTATTTTAGAACCTTTTTCTACAAAGAAACTTTTTCCTATTTTAATTATACTATCACTGTTTTCTTTTTTTACAGTTACAGTTTCTAAATTATCAGCTGCTTTAAGCATAAGTTCAAAATCTGGTATACCTGCTCCGTATTTATTACTATAACCACTTCTTTTTTTAATTTGTTCTAAATCGTTAGTAGAGATAGAAGCAGAACTTAAAATACTCTTAACTGATGGAATTCTAAAATTATCATTGTTTAAAAACTCTTTTTCTCTTAATAAAGTCGAAATTACTCCCGCTATAATTGGAGATGAAAAACTTGTTCCTTCATTATTTAAAATTTTCATTTCAATGTGTCCTGGTGCTACTACTAAAGGTTTTGCAATAGAATTATAATCAGAATGAATTTTATAATTTGAATAATTTGCTATTCTATTTTCATAAACATTTGAATTTAGTTTTTTATCCAATGCACCCACTACAACAGAATTAAAAGATAAAGAATATCTATTTATTCATTCCATTTGACCATTATTAGCATTTCCGTTTCCAGAAGAAAAAACATTTACTACTCCATATTTTCTTGAAATGTAATCCACAAAATAACTATCTTCATCATACAATTTAAATTTATCTTCTCTAGAAGAACCATAACTGTGATTAATTATTTTTAATTTTTTTTCTGTAACCATTTTTTCGATTTGTTTTTGTCAATCGGAGTTTGTTCTGTATGCAGAAATTACAATTTTTGATTTGGAATCAAAACCTTCATCACCAGCCGCAACAGAAGATACTATTAATCCGTGAAAATCTCCTTCTGTTATATGTGAATCTAAAAATTCAATACCGTTTTCGTCAAAATTATCTGTTAGGTTTGATTGAAATACATCTTTGTATTCTAAAATTCCTATTTCAGAATTTTTTTTATAAAAATTTGAATTTTTATCTCTTTCAATTTGTTTATTAAAATTTAATGTTCTATACAATTCTTCTTTGTTTGTAATATCAAAATCCTTTTTTTTATGAGAAAAAATTGTATGACCATTTAAAGAATTATTATTTTCTTTTTTAAAATTATCTTTTAAATCATTTTTATATAAAATAAATTTTTGAATATCTTTTTCAGAAATTAAAAAATTTACCAATTTTTCTCTTTGCTCTTCGTTTTCAAAATATAATCAAACAATAGGTGTTTCAAAACTAATTTCACTTTTTTTAAAGTTTGCACCTTTTTTTCTTATAAACTCAATAAAGTTTTTATTTTTTTCTGTTATGAAATTGGAGTTAGTCATTTCAGTAGTATCTAAATAATTATGATTTAATAATAATTTTAACTCAAACTCATTATCATAATTTACTAAATTTTTATTGTTTGAATTTGTAAAAACAGAAAAAAAATCTCTAACTTCTATTTTAGAATTATTAATTTTATCATATCATTTTTTTTCTTCATTTTTTGCAATGCTTGTTTGTGTTAGTGTTATGGGTAGTAATATACCAGGTATTGCAGTTATAAATAAAATACTTTTTTTCATTTTCTTAATACTTTTGATCCTTTTTTAATTTTTGACTTAAATTTATTTAAGTCTATTTTAATTATATCATTTTGCAATGTTTTTTTAGTTATAATATAATAAAAACTAATAAAAATAATTATCATTTTTTGATGAATTTTTAATAATTTCAACCAACAAATCTATTAATTCAATAAAAATTCTAGTATCTGAAAATAATCTACTAGACTTTTTAGTTATTATCTTATGTATTAATTTAAAAAACTTACAAAATAATTTAAATTTCTTTTATAAATCAAAACTATTTTTATTTAATTTAATTATATTTTAATCAATTTACTTCTGAAGTAATAATAAAAAGTTCAAATTTTTTTATGTTTTTTTGAAAAAAATGATTTTTTTTTAACAAATTATTTATTTTAGGTATATAATTATTTATGGTTGTTATCAACCAAATATTTTCATTTATTAAATTTAAAATTATTGTATTTATTTTTTTATTATTGTTATATTCTTGTTATTAGATTATTTTGTGTATACCCCCTATTATATTTTAGTCTCCTTTCTAAGTTTTTAAATCTTTTAAAGTGTTATTATAATAACTAATCTTAATAATTAAAAATATAAAAAAATTGAAAATCCATTTTGAAAATTACATTACGTTTTCAATATCAAAATCAAGAACAAATTTTCACTGTTTATCTGTTCTTTATTTTTTCTTTTTTTTAGATAAATATAAATATTTTTATTTCTTTTTAATGTATAATTTTTATTAAATATAAAAAATTTTATTAAGGAGAAAAATGTCAAAAATTACAAGCATTCACGCTCGTGAAGTGTTAGATTCAAGAGGTAATCCTACTGTTCAAGTAGAAGTTAAAACAGAATTTGGTGGTTTTGGTTCAGCCATTGTTCCATCAGGTGCTTCAACAGGGACAAGAGAAGCTTTAGAATTAAGAGATCAAGATAACGCTTTTGCATCAAATTGATTTGGTGGAAAAGGAGTTATGCAAGCAGTTAAAAACGTTAATGAAAAAATTGCTCCTATTGTTTTGGGGATGGAAGTTACAGATCAAAGAAAAATAGACTTAGCAATGATTAAATTAGATGGTACTCCATTTAAGAAAAATTTAGGTGCTAATGCTATTCTTGGAGTATCTTTAGCTGTTCTTAGAGCCGCAGCAGATGAATTAGAAATTCCTTTATATAAATATATCGGAGGAACAAACGCAAGAAAATTGCCAGTTCCAATGTTAAACGTTATTAATGGTGGGGAACACGCATCAAATACCATCGATTTCCAAGAATTTATGGTTATGCCTTTAGGTGCAAAAACAATAAGAGAAGCTTTACAAATGGCTAATAAAGTTTTCCACAACTTAGCTAAATTATTAAAAAAAGCAGGACACGGAACACAAGTTGGTGATGAAGGTGGATTTGCTCCTAACTTAAAATCACACGAAGAAGCTTTAGACTTTTTAGTTGAAGCTATTAAAGTTGCAGGATTTACACCAGCAACCAAAGGTGAAAATGCTGTTGCTATTGCTTTAGATGCTGCATCATCAGAGTTATATGATTCAAAAACTAAAAAATATACTTTTGGAAAATTAAAAACAGCTATTGAAGCTAAAAAAGAAGGATTTGCAAGTTTAACTGACAAAGTTGAATTTACAACAGATGAATTAGTAGAATACTATGGAAAATTATTTGCAAAATATCCAATTATTTCTGTAGAAGATGGATTTGCAGAATCAGACTGAGAAGGATTTAAAAAATTTAATCAAAAATTTGGTTCAACTCACCAAATAATGGGAGATGATTTAACTGTTACAAATGCTTCTATTTTATCAGAAGCTATTGCACAAGGTTCAATTAACTCAATTTTAATTAAATTAAATCAAATTGGTTCAGTTTCTGAAACACTTGACACAATTGAATTAGCACATAAAGCAGGATTTACAGCTGTTGTATCACATCGTTCAGGTGAATCAGAAGATACAACAATTGCTGATTTAGCAGTTGCAGTAAATGCAGGTCAAATTAAAACTGGTTCTTTATCAAGAACAGATAGAGTTGCAAAATATAACAGATTATTAGCAATTGAAGAAGAATTAGCTGAAGCAGCTGAATATGATGGAGAAAAAACTTTCCACAACTTAAAAAGAAATGTTAAGTAATTAAATTATTTTAATATGCCACAAGATGTAATAAAAATTATTTTTATAGTAATTTGATTATTGATAATATTAAGTTTTATCATTTTAGAACTAGCTACTAATGGAATTTGAACAGCATTAACAAGTATAAGTGCTATTCCTTCATTAATTATCGCTTTAGCAACTAAAGGTGTTTATTGAAGCATAATAGCTCAAATTCTTACTTTTATTGTTGTTTGAATTATTATCTATTTTTCAACATATAAATTACTTAAAAATAGACTTTATTCTACCAAAATAGGTGTAGAAAGAATTCAAGGTTTAACTAAATCTAAGCCTAACATTTTAATTGAAGATAGTTATGAATATGGAGAAGATACTCAAAATTATGGAAAAATTAAAATTGATGGTAAATTTTATAGAACTATTTCAGTTGAAGGTCAAGGAAAAATAGAGAAAGGAAATTGAGTAAAAGTTAAATTTGTAAAAGGAAATATCCTTTACATAGAAAAAACAACTCAAAAGGAAAATTAGTATGATTTGAATTATTATTGTTTCTGTTCTTGCTATTGCGATAATTATATTATTAATAATAGCTTTAATAAGAAGCATTAGAATTATTCCACAATCTGAGTTTGCTGTAGTTGAAAGACTTGGTAAATATAACAAAACACTTAAAAATGGAATAAATTTCCTTTTACCTTTTGTAGACAGAATTGTTAAAAGAGAAAACTTTAAAGAAAAAGTTTTAGATTTCCCAGAACAAGATGTTATTACTAAAGATAATGCAGGAATAAGAGTTGATACAGTTGTCTTTTTAGAAATTACAGATCCTAAACTCTTTGTTTATGGAGCAGAAAACTCTATGAAAGCCATTGAAAACCTTTGTGCTACAACACTAAGAAATCTACTTGGTGAATTAGAATTAGATGAAGCATTAATTTCAAGAGATACTATCAACTCTCAATTAACATTAATTTTAGATGAAGCGTCTGATTCTTGAGGAATTAAAGTACATAGAGTAGAGATTAAGAATATTATCCCTCCTAAAGAAATTCAATCAGCAATGGAAAAACAAATGAAAGCAGAAAGAGAAAAAAGAGCAAATATTCTTGAAGCAGAAGGAAAAAAAGCTTCTCAAATCCTTCTTGCTGAAGGGCAAAAAGCTGCTAAAATTCTTGAAGCTGAAGCTGATAAACAATCAGAAATTCTAAAAGCTGAAGCTAAAAAAACAGCTGAAGTATTAAAAGCTGAAGCCGATCAAAAAGCAATTGAATTATTAAATCAAACAAATATTACAAAAAATATTCTTACTTTAAAATCTATTGAACAACTTGGAGTTCTAGCTAACGGCCAAGCAACTAAAATTATTTTACCACCTAACTTAGGTGACGTTGCTAAAACAATGAGTGTTGCTTCTGAAATATTTAAAGAAGGTGACAAAAAATAAAAACAAAAATATCAAACTAACAAGTTTGATATTTTTAATTTATTTTTTAAAACTAATTTGATTTGTCAAATGCATCAGAAGCAATACTTACTTTTTCTTTATCAATTTCATTAATATTATTTGTTTTTATATCATTTAATTTAAATGCTTCTTTACTTATTATTAATTTTGATAATGGTTCTACAAAGTGAACTGATGTTATTTTATTTCTTTCAAATGCTGCTTTTGAAATTAACTCCAATTTATTTGATTTAAAATCTAAAGAAGTAATTTCATTGTTAAAAAAGGCTGAAATGCCTATTGATTTTAAATTAGAATTTTCTGAAATAACAAATTTTGAAATTTGATTATTTGCAAATGCTTGTTTTCCAATATAAGTTACTGAATCTGGTAAAATAATTTCTTTTATTTTGTTTGTTTCAAATGCATAATTACCTATTGTTTTTAAAATAGTTGCTTTTGAAAAATCTAATTCTTGCAACTCATAATCTATTTTTGATGTTGGTAATGTTCTATTTGTGAAAGCTGAATCTTCAATTATTTCTAAAGTTTGAGGAAAAATAATTTTTTTAAGATGATAAGAAACGATAACTTGGTTATCAACACCATCTTTTTTTATTGTTTCACTTAATAAAATTTCTCTACTTTTTTCACCAGCAAAAGCTCCTGTGTATATAGTTGTAATGGATTCTTTACTCAAGTCTAATGTAAAGGTTTTATGTTCTTTGTCAAATATAACATTAACAAATTCTCCTTTATCATTTTTCTTATTTACAAGATTCTCTCCTTGTTTGGTATTTGCATTATTGTCACCACAAGAAACAGCGACGATAGGTAAAACTAATAATGGACTTATAGATAAAAATATTTTTTTCATAGTTTAAATTTTACACTATTATTTTATTTTCCAATTATAATTTAAATAATATGTATAATTTAATTTCAAAAAATAAGCCTCAAGGCGATCAACCAAAAGCAATTAAAGAACTTTCCGACGGAATAAAAAATAATAAAAAATATCAAGTCTTACTTGGTGTTACAGGTAGTGGAAAGACTTTTACTATGGCTAATGTTATCAAAGAAACAAATAGACCAGCTCTGATTTTATCACATAACAAAACTTTAGCTTCACAACTCTTTTCAGAGATGAAAAGTTTGTTTCCAGAAAACAAAGTAGAATATTTTGTTTCTCACTTTGACTACTATAGACCAGAATCTTACTTACCAGCTAAAGATGTTTATACGGAAAAATCCAGCAAAACAAACTGAGATTTAGAATCTATGAGAATGTCCACTATCAATGCATTAGTAACTAGAAGAGACACAATTGTTGTCTCTTCTGTTGCTGCAATTTACGGGGCACTTGATCCAAAAGAATATCAATCTAATCTATTTTATATTGAAGTAGGGATGAAATTAAATAGGAGTGATTTATTTAGAACTTTAGCAAAAATAGGTTATGAAAGAACTGATATTGATTTAGAACCGGGAAAATTTAGAACTAAAGGGGATGTTGTAGAACTTTTTCCTGTATGAACTGAAGAATTAACTATTAGAATTGATTTTTTTGATGATGAAATTGAAAATATAGTCTATCAAGAAAAATTAAGCAAAAAAACTACAAAAAAAGTTAAAAATTTTGTTATTTATCCAGCAAACTCTTATACAGTAACTAATGATACAATTGAAAGAGCTGTTAAAACTATTGAAACAGAATTAGAAGAAAGATTATCTTATTTTGAAAAAGAAAATAAATTAGTTGAAAAACAAAGATTAAATGACAGAGTTCGCAACGACATTGATTCATTAAAAGAATTTGGTTTTTGTTCTGGAATAGAAAACTATTCAAGACATATGGATGATAGAAGAGAAGGTGAAAAACCTTATACACTTTTTGATTATTTACCTAAAGACGCACTTATCTTTATTGATGAATCACATATGACAGTTCCACAACTACAAGCAATGTATAAAGGTGATTATCAAAGAAAAAGAAATCTTGTAGATTATGGTTTTCGTTTGCCTTCCGCTTTAGATAATAGACCTTTAAAATTTGAAGAATTTGAAGAAATAGATAATCAAATTATTTATATTTCAGCTACTCCTTCAGATTATGAAGTTGACAAAACGCACGGAGAAATTACAACACAAATCATAAGACCTACTGGTCTTGTTGATCCAATAATTGAAATTAAATCAACTAAAAATCAATTAGAAACTATGTATAAAGAAATTGATAATCAAATTAAAAATAATGAAAGAGTTATTATCATAACAGGAACCAAAAGAATGGCAGAAGAGTTATCATCTAATTTTAGAGAAAAACACTATAAATCAGCTTATATCCATTCTGAACACAAAACTTTTGAAAGAAATGACATATTAAGAAAATTACGTAAGGGAATTTACGATGTTGTTGTGGGAGTTAATCTATTAAGAGAAGGTATAGATTTACCGGAGGTTTCTTTAATTATGATTCTTGAAGCCGATACCAACTCATTCTCCAGAACAAAAGCTGCACTAATTCAAATGATTGGTAGAGTAGCTAGAAATGATCATGGTAGAGCAATTTTATTTGCTGATTCTATTACAAGTAATATTGCAGCTACTTTAAAAGATAATGAAGAAAAAAGAAAAATTCAAATGGAATATAATAAAAAGAACAACATCATTCCTAAAACTATCATTAAACCTATTTTTGACCCCATTCAATCAGTTGAAACAATTGATGCTTTAGAAAAATCTTCAAAAGTAAAAGATAAAAAAGAAAAAGAAGAAATAATAAAAGCACTAATAAAACAAAAAAATGAATATATTGCTAAAGATGATTTAGAAAAAGCAATTCAAATCCGAGACCTGATTTTAGAACTAGAATCTGATCTCTAAAATAAAGAAAATTCCTTTATAAAAGAACAAATCTTATATAAAGGAATTTTTATTTATAAAACTTTAGGATTAGCATTTATTATTATTTCTTCTATTTTTCCAGAAGCTAATTTAATAACTTTATTACATAACTCAGCAACTGTTGGATCGTGAGAAACCATTACAATTGTGGTCCCATAAGTTTTATTGATATATTGTAATATTTTTAAAACTGCTTTTGATGTTTTTTCATCTAAAGCGCCTGTAGGTTCATCAGCAAAAATAATTTCTGCATTTTTTGATAATGCTCTTAATATAGAAATTCTTTGTTGTTGCCCTCCAGACATTTGAGATGGATATTTATATTTAATGTCTTCTATTTCAAATTCTTTAAAAAGATTATTAATATTTAAAACTTTCTTTTTATCTTTTTGTAAATAGGCTCCTGTTTCAACATTATCATAACCATTTAAATTTTGCAGTAAATTATAACTTTGAAAAATAAAACTAACATTTTCTCTTCTGAATTTTGTTAATTTTGAATCATTGTAATATGTCAAATTATTATTTGCAACAATAACTTCACCTTCTGATGCTCTATCTAAACCAGAAATAATGTTTAATAATGTAGATTTTCCTGAACCTGATTTTCCAAATAAAACCGCAAAATCTCCTTTTTCTATTTTTAAAGTAACACCTTTTAAAACAGAAGTTATTATCGAACCAGAAAGATAAGATTTTTTAACATCGAAAATTTCAATGATATTATTTTCTGTATTTTGTGTGATCATATCTTTGTGTTTTTTCTTTGGTTTACTATTTGCTTTTTTGATTTTTTTTATTTCGTTTTTAGTAAGTAAAACTGCATTTTCTTCTTTTATTTTACCTTTTAGTTCTTTCTTATTTTGGTTTTCTGTCATTATTTTCCTTTCAATAAATAAATAGCTTTAATTTTATTTAAATTAATTCAAGCAATAAGAGATGTAAGTCCATAAACAAAGAATAAAATTCCTATTGCAGTTAAAGCATGTCATCATTTTAAAGTAAGTATTAGAGCAATAGAACTAGATGAAACTAAAAACGCATTAAATAAAGCAATAAATCCAATAACTAATGGAATAGCAATAATTGTAGCAACAATTATTAAAGGTAAATAAATTCCAAAAAATAGTTTTATTTTCTCTTTGTTATTGTATCCCAAGATTGAAAATATAGCAATGTTTTTTTCGTTCTCCGTAATTATGATATTTGAAATCATAATTAGAATAACAACAGAAACTAAAAAGAAAATAATAACTATAGATAGTGTTAATTTTGAAACTGTATTAGCAATATTATTAACAAAACCTATTTGAATATCTTTAGCATCTACATTTGTAGAAAGCGAATTATAAACATTTTTAGAATATAAGTCGATGAAATTATTTACACCTTGTTTAATTAAGGTTGCGTTTTCACTCTTAAATTTATCACTTGTAATATTCTTATAGCTTAAATCGATATTTTCAACATCAGTAATTGTTCTTTCTTTAAATGTTAATAATTTTTTGATTAATTCATTACTATAACCATTATTTTTTAATACACCAGGTTGATCATCGCTGTTTGAATATATTTGTGCAAAGGCTGTTTCATATTGTTCTTTTGTCTCAATATTAATTAGGTCTCCACCAAATCAATATCCAGAATTTGCATATAAACCAACAGAACCAATAGTTTGCTCTGGAGTAACATCGTTAGATAAAATACCATTGAATCCATCTTGATCTAGTTCACTTAATCCAGTTAAATGATTTGCTATTTTTCTTGTTGTAACTAACTCACTATTAATGAAAGTATTTATAATACCAACTATTTTAAATTTATATTTTCTAAAGGAATTTCCTTCTAAAATTCTTATATATCTATCAATAGGATTTTTAACTTCTAATTCAATTGTATCACCGAGTTTTAAGTTGTTTTTATTTAAAAATACATAATTAACAGAAATAGGATAAACATCATTAATTACCTGTGTTTTTTCCATTAATTCGATTAAATTAACACCTTTTTCATCTTGGATTGATACATATTTAGAATTGTTATTATAACCATAAATTTTTAAACTGTTTTCTTCATTATAAGAAGTATTAATATATGTGTATTTTTCGTTTGTTTGATTGTTAAATAAAATACCGTTAAACGCTATATAAAAATCATTAGAAGGAATTTTTTTATAAGCATCTACTAAGAATTTTCTATATAAATCTCTATGTTGAGAAGTAGTTATTGCTTCTCTATCATATTCTTGAGTTTGAACATTTCATACCATATATCAGAATTTACCACCAGTTGAAACATTTTCATTTTCAATGTATTTAAAATAGTTTTGTGGGTTTGCTTCTGTTCCTACAAATTCAAAGTTGTATTTTTTGCCTGTGATATCAACTTTTTCTACAAAATGAATATCTTGAGTTTTTTCTATTTCTGAAATTGCCATTTTAGAAATTTCTAAAGTTCTTGATCTTTGACTATCAGGCATTGAATTTAAAACTATATCTCAAGGTGAGATGGATAATGATGATTCTACTTGTAATTGAAGTGACGCTCTTGTTAAAATATGGGGATCATTTTCTTTTGGATTACCATTTTTGTCTGAATCACCATTTACAAGAGCTCTACCTGGTTTGAAGTAATTATTTGCTTCAACATTAGATTCAGAAGCAACCCCTAAAGGAACATATAAAAGATTTTCTAATTGATTTTTATCAAAAGTTTGATATTGTCCAGCTTCGATAGTAGGTGTTTCTAAATCTAACTTATACTTATAATTTCTCTTTTGGTATGTTTTATTTACAGTCTCATTAAATACTCCATTTGAAGAAATTGAGAAAATAGAAATAAAGGCTGTTAAGGTTGTTGAAATCATTAATGAAATTAATTTTCAAAAACTATTTACAGATAATGAAGCAACAAATTTAGTTTTTACATTAGCAAATCTAAATATTTTTAGAAATACCATAGCAAATTTTGAAACATTAATTTCAACTATACCAGACATTAAATCAATTGGTTTTTTTCTTAAAATTCATAAAGCAGATAATATAACTAAAGCTGAAAGTAAGAAAAATGGAAGAATAATAGTTAAAACAAAAGGAATTCATTCAAATGATATACTCTGAGTCGGTAAAGTTCAATAAGATGAAAAGGCGTTTTTTAACACTTGTTGTAACGATAACCCAACTATATATCCAACAGTTCCACCTATAAATGTTGTAATGAAAGGGAAAGAAATAAATGAGAAAGCTATCATTCAAGAGTTATAACCCTGAGCTCTTAAAATCCCTATTACCTTATTTCTTGTAGATATATATCTTTTTGTAATAAATACGGTAGAAATAATTATTAATATAGACATTAATGCAACCATATAAAAGTTAGCATTTGATATAAGTTGAATCAATGAAAAAGCTGTTGAAATTCTTAAACTTCTTTCTGGATTAATAATATCTAATTCATCTTTAGAAAAGACTTTTTTAGTTACTATATTTCCAAAATTATTAGCTATTTCTCTATTTGTTTTTTCATTAAATTCTTGAACATTTGTTCCTGGTTTTGTTTTAACAAGTAAATAATCTTTTAAAGCGCTACCTCTAAAGGATTCACGAGCTCTATCAAAACCTCATTTATTAACATAAACAAGTGCTTGGTTTTTAATATTAACTTGTAAATTTTCTTCATTTATTACAGGGAATAAATAATCGATAGTTTGCTCATCACCTACTATTAAAAATTTAGAACCACTTACATTTATTATGTATTTTTCATCTAAACTATTTATTAGTTTTTCTAACTCTATATAACTAGAAGGTAATTTTTCTTTATATATTTCTTTATTGTTTTCATTTAAAAAACTAGAATTTACTTTTGCAACCAAGGAACGAACATCTTTAAATACTAAAAATTTATTTTCTTCTCTTATTATTGTAGAAGCATTAATTAAATCTAAAAAGATTTTATTAATGTTAATATCAAATAAAATGGTGTCTTGATTGTCAATTGAAAATACTTTTTTATTTAAGTAATCTACATAGGAAAGATCTAATGATAAACCTTTAACACTATGATTTTCTAAATGATATTCAAAAAGAGAATCGCTATATAAATTATAAAATCTTCCTTTTATTATATCTCTATAATTATCAGGATTTTCATTAATAATTTTTGAAAAATCAGTTACTCTATTATTTAAAACAAAGGTTAAATTAGAGTTATTTTCTGTATTATCTGTTCCTGCTGGATTCGAGGTAAATCAAGCTGCTACTATTGGGAAAATAACACTAGAATATGTTGATGATACAGTGTCTGATAAACCTAAAGAAGTAAAAACAGCAGATTGAGTTGCAAAATTCTTTCTTAAATTATTTAAAATTTCTCTATTTAAGTCACCTTTAGAAGCAAAATCGTTTAATAAATCAAATGATTTTTGTAAATTAACAAAGTAATTTGTAGCGTCTTTATGATATCTCTCATTTGTTGCAATTTGTGCTAAATTAGAAACTAAAGAAACTTTATTTAAAATAAGTCAATCAGCTAAATCTAAACCTGTAATAGCATTTTTCTTTTTATAAATTTCAGAATCAAATAATTTATTTATTTTATTTTTTCATTCATTAGCATCAGCAGTATTTGGTATGTTTTTAAATAAAGTATCTGCAGAATCAAAAGGTTGTGCTATACCACGTCCTATTGGTTGAATGTCTAGTCCTTTAGAGAAAAATGATCTATTTTCAAAGTTTTTCTTAGAATCATACAATTGTGTTTCAATTAATTCTTTGTATAAATAAGAATTTTGATTTTGTGCTTCTCTAAAAAAGAAATTGAAAACTTCTTTTAATTCCGTTGAACTCAATTGACTATTTTCAGAAACAAATTTAATTCAAAAATCATAAAAAATCAAACTATTTACAGAACTAGAATATTCAGAAGAATAAACAACATTACTTACAATTTCTCTAGCTTTTGGTTTTGCTGTATTAAAGGCTGTGTTACCTTTTGTGTTCTCGATAAAAATCTCATATAAATTGTCTGCTAAAGTAGAGTTAGAATTTGTATTTTTTATAACAAACGAATTATTTGATTTAGTAAACTTACTAAAAGTGAAAAGTTTTAATGTTTCTTTAAAAATAGAGTTTCTTTGACTTATTTCATCAGCATCTTTTATGATGTCTTTTCCAAAAAATAAATATCTTTTTATAAAGGAAATTTCCGTATTATTGAATTCTTTATCGATTAAAATTTTATTATCAACTTTGTCAGAAAGTTTAATTAATTCCTCAAATTTAGCATATGATAATAACTCTAAATTTTGTAAATCGAACAAGTCAAGTTTTTCAGCATCTTTATCTGGTACTGAATAAGTTATACCTAATGCACCTTCTTTTTTGGTTTTACCAGATAAATTTAATGTTTCTTCTATTGCTCTAAAAAGAGTATGGGTAGTTGCAGAATCTTTAAAAAATGTTGAAATAAATGCAGTTATTAAATTAGATGTTTTAAGAGTTTTAGCAACAAATAAAACTTTTTGCGGATCTTTTGATTCATTTACAAATTTATAATCTTCAAAATAAGTGTTTTCTAAAGAATTTTCTACTATATTTAAAAGTCTATCTTTATCTAAAATAGAAATTATTTTAGTTAAACCTGAATTTATGTTTTTAAAATTTTCAGAAGAATTATTTTTATCTTTATTTGTGTTAATTTTGTCAAAAATATTAACTAAAGAAGTGGTGATTTTTTCTTTTAAAACACTTTCTTTATAAGAATTAATAAGTTTATTGAATAAAATTCCTTTATATTTTTGCTCTGATTTATTATAAGCGGTAGAAAGTAAAGAATCAAAATTAATATTTTTAACTAATATAGTTGCACCTTTTTTAAATACATCAAAATCAACGGATTTAATTAATGGAATAACTAAATCTGAAACACTAAAATAATAATAAGCATGAGTGGAATCGTTTCTCTCTTGTTTATTTCATTTGTTTTCGTATCAATTGTGAATATCAGTTAAAAAAGATTTAAAATCAATTGATAAAATTATTGTTTTTAAACCATCAATAAATTCAATTGGGTTATTTATTATAGTTTTTAACTCTTCTTTTGTATTATCTTTTAAAATATCACTTCAAACATTAATTCCTAAATTAGAAAGAATTTGACCTATTTTATCTATGTTATCAATAAAATAAGTTTTTTGTTCATCTAATGTAGTTCCATTATCTCTAATTTTGTTTTGAATGTTTTCAAGAAAATTATTAAATATTTTGTTTAAAAATTGATCATCATTTTGAATAGTTGCTAAATAAAGTGACTCAAAAATCATTCTTTGCATTAAAGATTGATTATTTTTACCTTTTGTAAAAATATCATAATATTCAGTAACGAAAAAAGCATCTTGAGTTGCAGTTAATAGTTTATCTAATTCATCTACTTTTATGAAGTTTTCTCTAACTAATTCACTATTAACTATTGTTTTTTTAAGACTATCAAAAAGTGTTTTTACTGTTTTTGATGTTTCTATTTCTTTTAGTAAGGCGCTGGAAGGTGCTCTATATATGAAAGGAACATTATAAGTATTTGAAAAGTTTTCATCTGTTTTGTATCAACCATTTTCTCCTACAGAAACTTTTAGACCTAAATGTTTAGATTCCATAAAATTATTTAATTCTGTAAGAGTTAAAAACTCTTTATTATCAACTAAAACTTTAATTCAGGAATCTTGTGTTTTTTCATAAAGAGTATAACCATTTTTTGAATTTCCAACAGCAAAATTCACTGTTTTTTCTTTATTTTCTAAAATTACTACTTTTTCTTTTGAAAAATTTGCAGGAAATAAAGCTAACTTTTGACTAGAAGGAATATCAATAAATTCAATGGTTGGATTTAAGTATTTAGAATCAGGAACAAAACCTTGAAAAATGGCATTTATAATTTCTGCACTATATACAGGATTGAATTCATTTTTATCAAAATTAGGATCAGCATTAATAAATAAGTTACTTTTATGAAAATATTCATTAAAAAGTTTTCCTACTTCTTGCTTGTGGTTTGGATCAAAATATTCTTCATTTATTCCTGCATCAATAAATTGAAAAATTTTGTTTTCTCCTTTTTTTTCATCTATTGCTGTTGTAGTAATAAATCTTCTTCTACCAACTGAATCAACTTCTTTTTCGTTTTTCACATAATCAAAGATTTTGTTTTTTATTGTTGTAGAAACTGCATTTCTAAGTTTTAAATAAGTTAAATCTACTATTTCTTCATTGGATAAAGATGCTAATTGCTGTGAAGTTAAATTTTGAATATTATAATTGTTTCCTAAATTTTCAATATCCTTAATTGATGTGGTTTTACCATCTGGTCCTTTTATTAATAAAGTTAAATCATCTTTTAAAAGATTTTGACTAATAACAATAGGTTCTTTATTTGAGATAGTTTTTACTATTTGCTTTTCTCAATAATGTAGCTTTTCAATTTTTTTAAATTCTTCAGGATCATTCTCTTTTAAATTTGCTAAATAATTAGAAAAATTTTTAGAAAAATTTCCTTTTTCTGGTTCAATATCTAACAAAGTAAAATTATGTAAAATAAATTTGGTTTGATAACTAACTCTTGAAACTCATTCATCTTTAAGTTTATAAACATTAGATTTAGAAAATTGGAAAAAATCTGGCAGTGATTTATGAATGTCGTTTTTTAAAAATAACTTTTTAATTACAGGAGCTGTATTTTCACTACCATTCATTAAACCATCAGGTTTTAAAACAATATTATAGTTTCAAACTTGTTGAGGAGCCGATCATTTTGCTATGTTATCTCAACTAAATAATTCACTTGTATAATCTTTTTTATAAAATAACTTTCAATTATTGTTATTATCTTTATGAACTCCGATTAATTTTGCTGTTTCATCTTCTGTTAATAAATATAAAATACCATTTCTTTCTCATGAGTTGATTTTAGAAACATCAAAAGTTGCTTCTTTGGTATTTAAATTAATTCCCATTCTATTTATGGAAGATATTATATGATCTTCACCTTGATTATGTAATAAGTAGCCTTCTGAACCGTTACTTGAAATGTTTATAACTTCAGAAATTTTGTATCTTTTGTCTAAAAAAACTGCAGTATTATCCTTGTTTAAGTAATAGGAAATTTCTTTTTCTTTAAATGTTCCATCAGCATTTTTTAAATAAGTTTTAAAAAATTTGCTATCGTTTTTTAAAACTTGAAATTGTTTATTTTTTAAATCAAAATTAAAATCTTTATTATCGATATTATTTATATTTTTATTAACTTCATACTGAAATAAAAAGTCTTGAGCACTTATATAATAATTTGCTTTTTCACCCTTAACTCCTAAATCAGAAAGCAAAATAAATTGTGATTTTATTTGAAAATCTAAAATTTCTGTTATAGTTTTTTGATCCAAAGTGTATTCAATTGGTGTTTCTTTTTTATATCCGTTATCTTTAGCGTTACCACTAAAGTTAACATCTAAATCTACTGTTGAATCATGTAATTTAGAAACTGCATTATATCTATTTATTTGTCTATTAAAAGATTCTTTTACACTAAAAAGTAAAGTAAAAACTCCTGTAGTTAAAAAAAGTAAAATAGATAAAC
Organism: Mycoplasma sp. 613B; assembly: GCF_054343485.1. Classification (NCBI taxonomy): domain Bacteria; kingdom Bacillati; phylum Mycoplasmatota; class Mollicutes; order Mycoplasmatales; family Mycoplasmataceae; genus Mycoplasma; species Mycoplasma sp. 613B. The sequence goes on from NZ_JBTGVH010000006.1 coordinate 33,986, forward strand.
TTATTGTTGTTATTTTATTTTTAGATAAAGATTTAAAAATTTCTTTTAATAATTTAAACATAGTAAATACCTCATTTTTTAATAAAATATAAAAAATTATACTATTTTTTTGCTAAAAATAAACTTTTTGAAAATTTTACTACTTTTTATAATATAATACCTTAGCAAATTAATTTAATAAAAAAGAAAGAAGGAAAAATGAAAGTTTTAGTTATAAAAGGTTCTATTTTGTCTAGAGAATCTTCAAATTCAAAATTAATGTCAGATAAATTTGTAGAATTTTATAAAGAAAAAAATCCAACACATAAAATTATTGAATTGGATTTAAATAAAGAAAAAGTAGCTTCTATCTCTTTAAATTCAGAAAATATGAAAACTTTTTGACAAGATGTAGAAGCAATGAAATTAGTTGATTTATTAAAAAGTGTGCAAAAAGTTGTTTTTTCAACTTCAATGATTAATTTTAACTATTCAGCAGTTGTCAAAAACTTTATTGATGCTATTTCAATGGCTAATGTAACTTTTAGTTACAAATACAGCAAAAAAGGAGAAGCAAAAGGTCTTTTAGATCATTTAAAAGTTCAAATTTTAACTTCTCAAGGAGCGCCTGCTGATTGATATCCTTTTGGAAATTTTACAGAAAATTTAAAAGGATTCTGACACTTTTTAGGAGCTCAAGTAGTTGAACCAGTTTGATTAACAGGTACAAAAGTTGAACCTTTTGCTTCTTTAAGTAAAGAAGAAAAAGTTAAAAGTATTGAAGATAAAATCAAAAAAGCTGCATTTGAATTTTAATTATTTTTATATAATATATACATATGAATAGAAAAAAAGTTAAAATAATTCAATTACCAAATAATGTTTTAAGAGAAAAATCAATTGATGTTCCTTGACCATTAACCGAAGAAGATGAACTTCTAGCACAACAAATGATTGATCATATTGACTATTCACAAGTTGAAGGTCAAAAAATGTATAGACCAGGTGTAGGTGTTGCTGCTGTTCAATATGGAATCTTAAAAAATATGTTCTATATTAATGTTAATAATGGACCTGATGATATAGTATTTAGAGATATTATTATAAATCCAAAAATACTTGGTTTTTCTGAAGACAAAATTGCTCTTCATCATGGTGAAGGTTGTTTAAGTGTTAATGAAAAATGACCACATCAAGAAGGTTTTGTTAGAAGAAGAAAAAGAATTAAAGTTGAAGGTTATTCATATTTTAGTAAAGAAAAAAAAATATGAACCGTTTCAGGATATGTTGCAATTGTTTTTCAACATGAACTCGATCACTTACAAGGAAAATTGTTTATTGATCATATTGATAAAAAACAACCTTGAAAAAAAGAAAAAGAACTTGAAACATTATAAGAAAGTTAGCATTTATTTGCTGACTTTTTTTATTTCCCAGTTTAGTTTCAAAATTTCCAAATAATACTGTTTTACAGTGGTTTTCGGGTTTGAATTTATTTTTTTACTTGTTAATTTTAATTTAACAAAAATTAAAATTATTTATTTTCTTTTTCAGAACATTTATATTTTACTCAAACTCATTGACAACTAAAAAACAACATATTCTCAAATAAAAATGAAATTGTAATTATCTGATTTTTTCAGTTGTCTCATCACAATTTAGCTAATCAAATATTTATCAAAATTAGCATAAATCAAAGAACTATAAAAATTAATTTTAGTTTTTTTCTATTTAAAAATTTACAAAGATCACTATGAAATCTTTGATCTTTAATAAAATGATTTTTAATTTTTGGATAAATTTGTTTAATAAAAATTAAAAAAATTATTATGATTACAAAAGGTAAAAAGAGTAAAGCAATGTTAACTATCAATCAAAAGTAGTTAATTAAATTGTTATAAATATAAAAAGTTAATTCAATTAATCCAACTATAAAAGATATAAAAAATAAGATTAACACTATTATATTAATCTTTTTTTTCATTGTTTTTTTCTTCTTCTAATAATCTTTGTTGACTTTCCAAAATAGCTGCGTTTTCTTCTATGATAATTCTTTTCAATTGTTCATCATCCATATCTTTAGGAACAGAAAGGATTTTTCCATCAATAAGTGTTATTTGTTTCATTTGTTGTTGGTATTCATTAGCTATTCTTATTTTTTCTTCTTCCATATCTATGATTGCTTGAATTTCTTCTGGAGATTTCCCTACTTCAATTGTTAAAATTTGTCCGTTAGATAGTTCTATATTCATATACTCTATTTTTCTAGCATATGAATTATTAAATAAATTTAATATTGCTTGATCTGAACTTTCATCAATAAATACTTCAAATTTTTTAGTTGCTTCTTCAGTAAAAATTTGGAATGGATTTTTTTGTGAATATTGAACAAGATTTGCAGATGATCTTAACTTATCAATAATATCAATGTGATTTTGTCATTTTTGATCTAGTGCACCTAGTAAAATTTGTCTTTCTAATTTTACATATTCTTCTTTTAAATTTTCGATCAAGTTAATTCTTAACACGTTAAAATAAATGTCTTTCATTTTTTCTTTTAAATATTCAATCAATTCATCGTAATGGTGTTCACTTATTTCTTTATAAGTAAATTCTACTTTAGAAATTCTGGAAAAATTCTCATTTAAAAATTTTGTTAAAATGTCATATTTTACTTCTTTGTTTGTTTTTAAAATGAAATCAAAATTCATAAAATTATCTACTGATCTTTCAATAATTCTAATGATATAATGATCTAATTCTTCACTTTCTAAAATGATATCTCTTTGTGTATAAACTAAGTCTCTTTGTTGTCTAATAACATCATCAAAACTTAAAACATTTTTTCTGTTATCGTAGTTTAAACCTTCAATTTTTTTCTGTGCTCTTTGGAAAAATTTATAAATAGCCTTTCCTGGAATAGGTTCATCACTATCACTTCCAAAATTTTCTTTAATTTGATCAAATTGAGAAAATCTTGTCATTAATTGATCTTCAATAGAAAGGAAAAAACGGGAATAACCTACATCTCCTTGTCTTCCTGATCTTCCTTTTAACTGATTATCTATTCTTCTTGATTCAGATTTATCTGTTCCAAGAACATATAATCCACCTTTTTCTAAAGCTTCTGGTGTAGGTTTAATATCGGTTCCACGACCTGCCATATTTGTTGCAATTGTAACTGATCCTACTCTTCCGGCATTAGCAATAATTTCTGCTTCATATTCGTTTTGTTTAGCGTTTAAAACAGTATGTAGAATACCTTCTCTAACTAAAAGAGAATGTAAATATTCTGATTCATCAACTTGTGAAGTTCCTACAAGAATAGGTTGACCCAATTTATATTTTTCTTTTATTTCTGCAACAATTGCTTTATATTTTGCTCTTGCAGAAGGGAAAATTAAATCAGTATCATCAAATCTTTTTATTGGTCTATTAGTTTCAATAACATTTACTCTTGTGTTATAAATATCAATAAATTCTTGTTCTTCAGTTTTGGCAGTACCTGTCATACCGCAAAGCTTTTTAAACATCCTGAAAAAATTTTGATAAGTTATGGTTGCTAAAGTTTTAGTTTCTGGTTCTATTTTAATCATTTCTTTGGCTTGAATAGCTTGCTGTAGTCCTTCAGAATAGCTTCTTCCTTCCATTATTCTTCCAGTAAATGTATCTACAAGTTCTATTTTTCCATCTCTAACAATATACTCAACATCTTTTTTCATTATTTTATGTGCTCTTAAGGCATTTTGAATGCTATGAACTAATTCTGAATGTTGAATATCATAAAGATTTTCAATATTAAAAAAATGATTTGCTTTATCTATTCCATTATCGTTTAACTTAACTGCTTTACTTTCTCAATCAATATCAAAATCTTCATCTTTAAGAATTCTTACAAATTGATCGGCAATAAAATAATTATTTCCGCCACTTTTTTCACCACCAGAAATGATCAAAGGAGTTTTAGCTTCATCAATTAAAATAGAATCTACCTCATCTATTAAAGCATAGTTGAGTCCTCTTTGTACTTTAGATTCTTTTTGTGTAACCATATTGTCTCTTAAGTAATCAAAACCTAATTCAGAGTGAATGGAATAAGTAATATCACAAGCATAAGCAGCTTTTTTTGTTAAAGAATCCATCTGTGATTTATTAATTCCAACTGTTAAACCCATTCAATTATGCACTTGACCCATTTCGGTAGCATCGCGTTCTGAAAGGTATTCATTAACTGTTGAAACAATTACCCCTTTACCTTCAAGTGCATTTAAATATACAGGAGCAATAGAAGTAATAGTTTTTCCTTCTCCTGTTTTCATTTCTGCAATTGAACCTTGATCCAAAATTAAACCACCCAAAATTTGTACATCATATGGGAATTTGTTTAACACTCTTTTTGTAGCTTCTCTAACTGCTGCAAAAGCTTCAACTCTGATATCTTCAAGAGTTTCACCATTTTTTAAACGTTCTTTAAATAATTGTGTTTGATTCTGTAAATCTTCATTACTCATTGAAGAATAAATGGATCTTTTTTCATTTATTTCTTTTAGCAATTTTCTTGCGATTTTCATCTCTGTGGATGTTGAAAAGAATTTTTTAATTTTATGTAACATATTATTTTAAATTTTACTATTTTTATGAAGAAAAAAAAGAAAAAAAGACCAATAGGTCTTATTTTGAAGAAGTTTTTTTAGTTTCTTTTTTAACTGTTTTAGAAACAGGTTTTTTTACTGATGTTTTTGGTTTAGAAGTTTTTGTTTCTTTATTTTCTTCTTTTTTAACTTTAGAAACTATTGTTTTCATTTTTTGTCCAATTTTTCCTGAATTGTATTCAATCAATCTATCGATAACTTTTCTGTTTATGATAGGAATTTGTAATTGGAATTTTGAAACCATTTGTTCAACAGCTTCTGGTGTTGTTTTGTAAAGTTTTGCAAACTTTTCATATTCTTTTTTATAATCTTCTTCTGTTGCTTCTAATTTTTCAATTCTTGAAATTTCAGCAAAAATTAATGATGTTTTTAAGTTGTGAATTGCTTCTTTTTCAAATGTGTCATTTAATGTTTTTGTGTCTAATTTAAGTAAATCAGCATATTCTTTAAGTGAAAAACCTTGTTCTTTTAATCTTTCTTCTGTTTTTCTTTGAACTGCCATTTTTTCTTTGTTAATTAAAACTGAAGCTAAAGGAATTGTTGTATTTTCAAAAATTTTGTGAAATACTTTGTGTTGAAAATCAATTTTTGATTTTTCTGTTTTTTCTTCAAGTAAAAGTTTTTTTAGATATTCTTTTAATTGAGAAACTGTATAAACATTTTCAATTTTTAAATCAGAAACAAAAGCATCATCTAATTTTACTTTTTCATATTTTTTAACATCTTTTACATGAATTTTAAATATTGCTGGTTTACCTGCAAAGTTTTTTGCATGGTAATCTTTTGGAAAGGTCACTTTAATTTCTTTTTTGTCACCTTTTACAAAACCAATCATTGATTCTTCAAATCCTTTAATAAAATTTCCTGAACCGATTTTTAATTCAAAATCTTCTGCTTCTCCACCTTCAAATGGTTCATTGTCAATAAATCCTTTAAAATCAAAAAGCACAACATCTCCATTTTCAATTGCTTTATCAGAGCTTATTAAAAGTGAATGAGATTTTACAATTTTATCTACTTCAGAATCAATTTCTTCTTTAGAAACAGTTGGTGCTTCATAAGAAATATCTAATCCTTTGTAGTTAGAAATTTTAAATTCTGGATAAACTGGATATTTAAATTCTATTACTAATTCTTCTTTTGAAACTTTAACTGGATTTAAAGCTGCTTCATCCAATACTTTATCACTTTCTATAATTTGTTCTTTTGCTAAAGAAGCTAATTTAGGAGCTATTGAATTTGCTGCTTCTTGAATTACTTGTCCTTCTGAAATTAAACTTTCAGCTTTTGCTAAAGGAACTTTTCCTTTTCTAAAACCAGGAATTTGTACTGATTTTAATAATTTGTTTTTTGCTTTTTTTTGTGCATCTAATCATTCTTGTTTATCTGCTTCAACTGTTATTACTAATTCTGCAGTTTCAGCTAGCATTTTTCTTTTTGCCATATAAAAAACTCCTCTGTTTTTATTAATAATATATTTAATTATAAAGTATTTTTTTGTATTTTATAATTTTTTATTCTTCTTTTCAAATTTCTATTTTAGGTTCTTCTTTTCTTTTGTTTTCAACAACTTTAAAATATAAGTTATTAATATTAAATTTGAATTTTAAAGTTAATTTTTTGTTTGTTGTTTTCTCTAAAAAAGAACCAATATTTTCATTTTCATTTTCGTCTAAATTTATTGAGAAAAAATCATTAATTTTAGAGATAGCTGTAGAATATTTAACCATGATTTTTGAACTTTCTTCCAACTCATAAAAATCTAATTCGTCTCTATAATCATGTTCATCATATATTTCTCCAACAAGTTCTTCCAAAATATCTTCTAAAGTTATTAAACCAATAACTTTTTTATCATCATTACTCTTAGTGATAAAACCTAATTGACTTTTATTTTCTTTCATTTTTTTTCAAGCAACTTTTAATAAAGAATTTGAAGAAATATAAGGAACTTCCACAATGTAATCATCTATATTAAAAGTTTCTTCATCAGATAAACCGAAAATGTCTTTTAAAAGGATTATACCTACAAATTTTTTATTTTTTTGAACAGGAATACGGGAAAATCCCGTATTTTGGAATATTTCTTTAATTTTTGCTAAACTATTTTCATAAGAAACATAAGTTATTTTTTTCAATCTAACATAGTGCTTAGTTACTTTTATGGAATCAAAATCTAGTGCATTTCTTGCAAGAATAGATTCTTCTTTTTCTAAAACACCTTCTTTGTAACCTAAATCTAAAATGTGTTTAAGTTCATTTTCTGTATTAGTAACTTGATCTGATTTAACGAATTTTGAAATTAAAAAAGTTAATGGTCAAAATAAGTAATGAAAAAATAAAATTAATAAATATGTACACTGTAAAAATTTTATTGGATATTTTCTTGCTAAAATTTTGGGCATCATTTCACCAAAAATAACAATAATAGGAGTCATAACTAAAGTAGAAACGATAATTTCAAAAGTTTCCTCTGTTATTCAACTCGAAAACAATGAGGATAAAATTACAGAAGAACCAATATTTACTATATTATTTCCTATTAAAATTGTAGATAATGTAGATGGGAACATCTCATATCTTTTAATTATCACTTTTTTTTGAAAGTGTTTTTTGCTATTTAAATTTTCTTCTAATTTTGCCCTAGAAACAGTTGAATAAGCTGTTTCAGAAGCTGAAAAAAACGCTGAAAGAACTAATAAGAAAATTAAAATTATTATAAATATAATTTTCGACCAACTCATTCTAGTTTGTTTCTCCTTCTTCAAAGAAAAGACCTATTTTTGGATTAAATTGTAATGATAAATCACCAATGGCACCGTTTCTATGCTTTGCAATAATTAATTTTGTTTCTTGAATGTCATAAGGGGAAATTTCCTTTTTATAGTAATTTTCCCTGTATAAAAACGCAACTATATCAGCATCTTGCTCAATTGCTCCAGATTCCCTTAAATCTGAAATTATAGGTCTTTTATCTTCTCTTTTTTCTACGTCCCTGGATAATTGAGATAAAGCAATAACGGGGCAATTAATTTCTCTTGCTAGTTGTTTTAAACTTCTAGAAATTTTAGAAACTTCTAATTGTCTATTATTAGAACCACCAAGATCTATTAATTGTAAATAATCCACCACTATTAAGTCTATTTTTTTCATTTTATTTAATAATTTTTTTGTTTTTCAAATCATTTCATGGAGTTTAACTCCTGCTGAATCATCAATAAATAAGTTATAATGGCTGATTTTTTCATTCAAAGTTGTGGAAATTTTAATTCAATCTACATTAGTTAAAAATTGTGGATTTTTTAAATAATCTCCAGGAACTCCTGACTCAGATGCTAATATTCTAGTTACTAATTGAGTACTTGGCATTTCTAAAGAAAAGAAAACAACAACATTATTGTTTTGCTCAACAATGTTTTTTGTTAAATTTAACGCAAATGCGGTTTTTCCCATCGCTGGTCTTGCTGCTAAAATAATTAAGTCACCTTTTTGAAAACCTGAAGTAATTTTATCTAAATTACTAAATCCTGTACTAATTCCTTTTAAACTAGTACTATCTTTTCTAGAAAGCAAGTCTTTTAAGATGTTTGCAGCAACATCTCTCATATTTTGAAAATCACTATTTTGAACATTTCTAGTGATTTGAACCATCTTGGATTCAAATTCATTTAAAATATCATCTGCAGTTTTATTTGCTTCTGATAATTGTTGAAAACTTTGTTTTAAAACAATAGATGCTTGTCTTAATGTTGCTTTTTCAACAAGATCATTCATTACTTCTTTAACTGTAGAAAAAACGGGAATTTCGCTTGTATATTCTGTTATTTCAGCTGCTCCACCAAATTCTTTCAGTTTTTTCATTTCATCCAGTTCTTTAATAACTGAAACATAATTTATTTTTTTAGAAGCAAAATATAAATTATTTAATGCTTCGAAAAGAATTTGATTTTTGAAATCGTAAAAATCTTCCTTTTGTAAAAAAGGAATAATTTTTGCTTGATCTTCCTCTGATGATAATGCATAAGAAAGGATCGACTTCTCTACTTCCTTAGGTAAAAATAAACTTTTACTCATCTTTTTCAACCTTAACTCTTAAATGAGCTATTACTTTTTTGTGTAGTTTAACATTCAATACAGTTAATCCCATACTTACAATATGAACATGTTCTTCTAAAGAATGTTTAGGTAATTTAATGTCCATATCTTCAAGAGCTTTAATAATTTTTTTAGCTGTTATTGAACCATGAACTACATTATTTGTTTCTTTTAATTTGAAGGTTAAAATTATAGCTTGAATTTGATCTCTTAATAATTCAGCTTCTTGAATTTTTTTCTCTTCTTCTTGTTCTAAAATTTCTATTTTTTTGTTTAAATATAAAGATGTTTTTTTGTTTACTGGAATAGCTAAACCATTTTTGATTAAAAAGTTTTTTGCATATCCATCAGATACATCTATTACTTCATTAACTTTTCCATCTTTACAATCTTTAATTATTATTACTTTCATTTTTCACACTCACTATCGCTTGTCTTATATTGTCTACAAATTCTTCTAATGTTTCTGTTGTGCTTTCTGCAGCAGCAGCAGAGAAGTGACCACCACCACCAACTGTTTCTGCAATAATTTGCACATTAGTATTATTTATACCTCTTGCAGACATTTTAAATCTATCTTTTCCTACTACTTTAGCAACAACAAAAGTTGCTTTTCTTCCTTGGATATTTAACATAAAATCAGCTGCCATAGACACAACATCTAAATCAATTTCTTCTGCTGTGTAAGCAAGTAAAAATCCTGGCTTGACTTCTTCTACATTTCTAGTTATCTTATTAATTATATTAAAAATTTCTTCACTTATCTTTAAAGTTTCAATAGATTTAGCACTTTGAGCCCCTCATCTAGTTAAAATTGAAGCTGCATTAAATGTTTTCATAGTTGTTGATTTTTTAAATTGATTAGTATCCATATAAATACCATTTAAAAGCATTTGGGCACTAAAAGGTGAAATTATTCTGTTTTCACCATCTGAATTAAGTGCTATAACCTCTGTTACTATCTCAGATGAAGAAGAAGCAGTGGTTTCAATATAATCATTTCCTTTAGAAAGAAATTCAGGTTTTCCTGAAACCACTCTATGATGGTCAAAAATAAATATTTTTTTTGGATCAGCAGTATTAAAAGCATTTGGATTTTCAATTCTTGTTGCTTCTGCTGTATCTACAATTATTATCATTGTGTTTTTGTTTGTATATTTAGATGCTGTTGAAGGTTTTATGAATATTTTTTTATCTATATATTGAGAATTGGTTTCTAAAAAATGTGTTGTTGTAGAATCAAAAGTTACATTTTGAATATACATTTTCTTTTCTAAATTAAACTTGGTTTTAGCATAATTAATTAAAAATTGACCAAGTCCAAAAGCAGAACCCACAGCGTCTAAATCTGCGTATTTATGCCCATATAAAATGATATTTTCTACTTCTGGATTTTCTAAAACTGCAAGCATTTTTTTGGATACAAAGTTTAGTTCGCTTCTACTTGAATTGGAGCTTATTTCACTATTTGAACCATAAACAACAGGTCTAGAACCATATTTAATAGTTGTAATTTGATTCCCACCTCTAGTTTTTGAATAAATTATTGCATCTTTTGCAATTTGATTTAATTTAGAAATTTCATTTGTTCCATGAACAAAACCAACCGATAAAGTTACTTCTTGTTTTGCTTCATAACTAGAATTATTTAAATTAACAACCATTTCATTAAACATAGAAAAGTTTTTTGCTTTTAATTTTGCGAATGTTTCATAACTAGTTACAACTCAAAATTTTCCTTCAATATATTGACGATAAGAGAAATTATAATTTTTAGATAACTCATCAAGTAAATTAATAACAGATGTTTTTACCTTGAAAAAATCTTCTTCTCCTAATGTAGAAAGTAATAATTGAAAATTATCTATTTCAATTTCTCCAATTACAACTTTATCTTTCTTGTAACTTTCAGAAAGGTTGTGATATAAAGTTATATCTCTAATAGAAATAGCATTTTTATCTCTATATTTTTTAATCGTATAAGCATAACCATCTTCAGAGAAAGTAGAACCATCTCCTACTAAATTTTCTTCATTTGCTTTAACTTTATTTTTCAGAACATCATCAATATTTTTTCCTATTCATTTTTTAGAAAACCTTTTTTCTATAAATGAAGAAACTCAAATAATTTTTCCATTTGTTGTATGTAAAACTAAACCTAAATTATTTTCTTCAACAACATCATTAATATATTCATATAAAGAAGATTGAATTTTGGAACTTTTATGCAGAAATACTCATAAAAGTCAACATAAACTTATAGTTGCAACAATTAATCAAAATACAAAAAAACCAAATAAAAGAAATTTGGAAATTAAATCTATTTGATATAAAACAATAAAAATAACTGCAAATAATATCAAATAAAAAACGTTGATTGAAAAGTATATTAAAATCTTTGCTTTTTTACTCATATTATTAAATTATAAAACAAACTATTATTTTAAAAAACATAATTTATATTTTCTTTTTGAAAAACTTTTTTATTTTACTTTATAATTAATAAAATATTTTTGAAAGGTTCTTTATTATGAATAAAAAAACTAAATTTTTGCTTTCTTTTTCTTCTGTTTTATTAGTAAGTACATCTCTTGTTTCTTGTTCTTTTCCTTTTGTTAAAAAAGAAGAAAAAGAAACAATTGAAAAGAAAAAGCAAGAAATTAATGTAGAAAATCCAAACTTCTCACTTGAAGTCAATTCTTCTGTTTTAGACAATGCAAAACTAGAAGAAATTAAACAAATATACAAGAAAAATACAGAAAATAGTGATTCTGTGACTGATTTTATTAAAAAAAGAAGTTTTCAAATTGAATATGTAAAAACCTTTGTAGAACTTTATTCTGATGATTCTAGAAGAAAATTTGTAATTTCAAATTTAGAAACAGAATTTGCTACCGGATGAGTTTTAGATAAAGATCCAACAGATGAAAGAGTTTATTATATTGCTACAAATATTCATGCAGCAGCTTTCATAAATAAACCAATAATAAAAACTAATTCTGTAAAGCTTTTAAATAATAAAAATGATAATTACTTTTATCAAAATATTTCAGAAGAAGAATTAGATAATTTCAATTCTCAAGGAATTTTCAAACCAAATTACAATGGAGAAATGCCAGAAAATTATTTTAGTTCACATGATATAAGAACTTTATCACTAATTGGTTTAGAAAATTATCCAGAATACAAAAATGATCCTTATGTTATAAATGACGCAGGTAAAAGAACAAAAGAAATCACTGAAAATAGACAAAATGATTTTTATAATTATAAAGATGCTACTTTCAATGAAAATTTTGACGTTTTTAAAGATAAAACCAATATATTTGAATCATTTGAAGTTATTAAACCGCTTAGTTATCAAAGTACTTTTTATAATTATTTTGATCTAAAAAATGGTAAACCTTCAGAAAAAGAATATCTTTCAGGATCAGATTTTGCAGTTATTAAAATAAAACTAAAAGATAATGTGGAAAAACCCGCTTTTTTAAAAGAATATGATAAGTCTCCAACACTAATAAATACTGTAAATACAACTTTAGAAAAAATTGAAGGTGAAAAAGTTTTTTCCTTTGGTTTTCCTGTAAAAATAGATGATTTAGAAAACAATAAGAGTACAAGAGTTACTGAAAAAGTTGATGGATTTAAATTAACCAAAAGCTTTTATAAAAATGGTATTAGCATAATCAATAATATGCCAGTAATCAACCAAGGATTTCAAGACAATGAAAAACTTACAAATAAACCTTTTGATATAGAGAATTCAATTGATAAGGATTCTCCATCTATTGAAACAATATATTTAGCTAATCAAGATTTAGATAACTATGTTAAAGTACCAAAGTCTAATTTGTTTTTTAAAGGAGCATCCGGAGCTGGTGTTTTTAATCAAAATAAACAAGCAGTGGGAATTTTCTTTTCATCTAATGCAGGTTTAAAACACGATGATGAAAATTTTAATACTTTAAATATTCACAGATTACTAGAAAAAGAACAAGATAAAAGCCCTTTGATTTTTTATTTAAAAAATGTAGATCAAAATCACTCTTGACTAAAACAACATTTCAATGAAATTGTTGCTTTTAATAATTCTTTGATAAAAAAATAAAGTAAGTTTTTTGAAATAAAAAATATTATTTTCCAAAAAATAAAAATAATGTAAAATATTATAGTTAAAAATACAAAAAATTATTGTATAATTAAGAAACAAAACATTAAGGAGATAGAATGGCAAATATTAAATCAAAAATAACAAGAATCAAAACAAATGAAAAATCTAGAATAAGAAATAATGCTATTAAATCAAGAGTTCGTGGAGCTATTAAAAAAGCTAAACTAGCTGCAGTGCAAAATGCTACTAATGTAAATGAATTAGTTGCTAAAGCACATAAAGAAATTAATACTGCTGTTTCTAAAGGTGTTTTACACAAAAACAATGGTTCTAGAAAAACTTCAAGACTTGATGCTTTTGTTTCCAAACATTTAAGTGCAAATGTTGCTTAATTAAGATAATTAAAAACTCCAAAAGGAGTTTTTTTATTTATCTATTTTGCTTTGAATATACTTTAAATATTTTTTATTAAAAATATAGGTTTCCTTATAATACAAATTAATTAAAAATTTTAATTCTTCAAAAACAACATCAATAGTTTTTTGAGAATATTTCATTTTCTTTGCGTTTGATAAAAACTCTATTTTATCTATTATGTTTAAATCTTTATTAGGATAAACCTTAATATCTAAATCAAAATCAATGAATTTTACAGTGTGTTCTTCTACAAAAAAAGGAGATGCTAAATTTATATAGATATAAAATTTTTTGTTAACAATAGTTACTAAAGCATTAAAAAAATGTTTTTTATGAAAAAATCACAGTGTGTCTTCTCTAATAGATCATTTTTGAAAGTTTTTTTCCATAACTTTTGTTTTATTATTCATATAAAGTACAACATGATTTTCAGTTTCTTGTAATATTTTTCCACCACTTCACTGTCTATATAATTTTCCATTATATTTATATGCTTGTATATTAACAAAATTTTTATATTGCATTTTACTCCTTGATAATTTTATTGTTTCTTATTGTTAAAGATTCACTATTAGTTAAAAAACTTCTACTTGAACTTGGACCATAATTAGAATTACTTGAAAAATTATTTAAATTATGTAGTTCTTTTTCTTCTATTTTACCATTATTATTTAAGTCTTTTCACAACATAGGTTTAAAATCCATATTCATCTCTTCCATATTTAAATAACTATTTGTATAGTAACTTAAATATTTTTCTTCTGGAAAAAGACTATAATCTTGATCATTTTTATTTAATTTAGCTTTTAAATTATTACTTTCATTATAAACTAAATTTAATTTTATAAAGGAATTTTCCTTATTTTTGAAAATTAAGCCATCATATTTTTCTTTTGTATAACCACTAAAAAATAATTTATTATTATCTATATTTCCTTCTAATTTATCATTAATATATGTTCTATTATTTAAATTATAAATCCCACTGATATTCAATTTATAATTCATTATTTCTAAAAAATGAATAAATAAATCTTTAATTTTATTGTCCAATTTAATTACTGAATCATTTTTTGTAATATAACCACCAAAAGCAGAATCATTAATAATAAAATTATCTTCTAAATGTGTTAAACCATCTTCTCTAGTTAAAGTTGTTGTTCATAAAGAGTCATTTAAATAAAAATTTTTATCATTATTTAAATTATTTCTTTTTTCTATATAAAAATGTTTATATGCTTCGTTTGCAAAAAACTCTTCAAAGGAAAAATAATAACTTAAAGGAATAAAATTATTTAAGTTTTTAAATTTTTCATTCATAATTTGCAAATTTTTATTTTCAAAATTTATTTCATTTAACTTATTTGTTAATGATTTTTCCAAAATTTCTTTTATTGTAACATCGTTAAAAATATTACTTGAATTTAATAAATTTTTATTTGGGAAATAATTTGAAAATCTGTCATCTGTTATTCTTAAATCACTTAAAAAGTTATCTATAAATTCTTTATTATAAGTTTTAGTTGATTTACTGTTTTTGATTGTATATCCTTGTTTATAATTGGAAAGATAAGTGGAATCGATATAATGAAAATATTCATGATATAAAATTTGAAACAAAACTTCTATTCTGTCATCTTCATTTTTTATGTTTTGTAAAGAATCAGAATTTAAATATATTTCTCTAGTGTTTGAAATAAAAAAACCCTGTCTTTCCTTTGTATTTGAAAATTCTTTTAAATTTTTATCAATTATTATTTTATTTAAAAAATTTATTTCTGATCCATAAAATAAATCTTTTTTAATTCTTTCATAAAACTTTTGAAGTCCATTTTTAGATAAAAAATAATCTTCTTTTTTATATTCAATCAAATCAAAATTAAAATATTTTTGCTCTATTTTTATAAATTCTTGTTCTTTATTTTTTGAATAATCACAAGAAGTAAAAACAATAGCAGGCAAACTAAAAGAAAAAAAATACAAAAATGATTTTATTTTTTTATTAAACATATTAAAGTTAATCTTTCTACTATTTTTATTAAATTATAAAACTTTCTATCTTTTTGTATTAAAAATATTTATATTTCTTTTTATTAAATAAAAATACCGGTGTAAAATCACTGGTAAATTTATACTTACTTGATATTGTTATTACTTTTCAATTAATAAGAATCATTACATAAGAAAACTTTTTAAATTTTATTTTTCTTTATTTAGTTCATGAAATTCAAAAGCAAGTGGAAATTTTTCATTATTTTCTTCTTCATTATATTTTTCTTGATCATTATAATTATTTAAATTAGATAAAATTAAGTCTTTAAGATTATTTGATTTAGGTATTTTTATTTCTACTTCTTTTATATCATCAGTAAATGGACTGCTTACATCTAAAAATAGAGAAAATAATATTATTTTATTTGAGAAATAATTTTTTAATTTTTCTTTAATTGTTTCTTCTGTATCTTTATCTGTTTTTTTGATAATAGTATTTATTAAATACTCTTTTATTAAACTAAAAGGATTATTAGTTAAAATTTTTTCACTTTTAATATTTTCACGAAAAAGTGGAATAACATGTGTATCATTCATATCTTTTTTATTAAAAGTTTTCAATGCAAAAGAAGTTCTTAAATCATTCATAATCAAGTTGAATTGATCTATATTACTAATAGCTATAAATTGTCCTAAATGATTTAAATCAAAGTTAAAAATGTGTTTTTTATCTTCTTCACCAAATGGTGATAAACTAAAATCATATTTTGAATTTTCTTTTTTAAAAGGATTTTCGAAGTAAAAAGTAGTTAAATGATTTTTATCTACTTCTCATTTTCCATCAACGCCTAAAAAATCTTTTTTATATTTTATTTCATTTCATTCTTTAAATAATTCATTAGGGTTATGATATTTATTGTGAGTTGGTTTTTCAAAAATAAATTTTGATTCATTATCTTTTTTCTGTATATTTTCTTTATTTTCATTACAAGAAATAAAAGAAAATAAAGATAAACCACCAGTTACAATAGGAATTAATAATTTAATTTTTTTCATTTTTATTTACCTTTACTATTTTCTTTATCTAATTCATGAAATTCGAAAGTTAATGGGAGATTGTTTTTTGGAATATATTGCCCATTGCTTTTATTCTTTAAGTTTAATTGAACTAAATCTTTTAAATTGTTTGTTTTAGGAAATTTTATATTTACCTGTTTAACATATTCCTTAACTCCATCTCTATCATCTATAAATAAAGAAAAGATAAGGATTTTAGTTTCAAAATATTTTTTTAATTTATTTTTTATGTTTTCTTCTGATTCGCCATCATTTATCTTGATTATTTTATTTAGCAATCTTTCTTTCATTAAATAAAAAGGATTGTTAGTTTTTATATTTTTATCCAAATTTTCATCATAAAAAATAAGAGCTATATTAGCTGGTGCTGTTGTTGTTTTAAGAAAAAAAGAAGTTCTTAAATCATTCATAAAGAAGTTGAATTGATCTATATTACTAATAGCTATAAATTGTCCTAAATGATTTAAATCAAAGTTAAAAATTTCTTTTTTATCTTCTTTAACAAAAGGAGATAAATTAAAATTTTGCTTTTCATTTTGTTGTGTATAAGGATTTGCAAAATAAAAAGTATCAATATGATTGTTATGTACTTCTCAAACATTATCTTTTTCTAAAAAATCTTTTTTGTATTTTACTTGATTTCATTCTTTAAATAATTCATCAGGATTATGATATTTATTGTGAGCAGGTTTTTCAAAAATAAATTTTGATTCATTATCTTTTTTCTGTATATTTTCTTTATTTTCGTGACAAGAAACGAGAAAAGATGATATTGAAATTGTTGTAAGTACTGGTAATAATAATTTAATTTTTTTCATCTTTATTTTTCCTTAACTATTATCTTTTTCTAATTCATAAAAATCAAAAACAAGTGGATCATCTCAATCGCGATCATATTTATCTTGATTTTTATTAGTAGTTAAATTTGCTTCAATTAAATCTTTAAGATTATTTGTTTTAGGAAATTTTATATCAACAGTTTTTAGTTCTTCAGTAAATCTGTTTCTTGTTTCTGTAAAACAAGAAAATAATACTATCTTTTTAGAGAAATAATTTTTTAATTTTTCTTCTATTACTTTTTTATTATTTAAATCAGTTGTTTTAATCATAGATTCAACTAATGATTTTTGTATTACATAAAACGGATTATTAGTTTTAAAATTATTTAAAAAATCATAATCAAAAAATAGAAGAGGAGTATCAACTTTGTTTAAATTTTTAAAATTAAAAGCAGTACGTAAATCATTCATAAAAAATTTAAATTGATTATAGTTACTTATTGCTATAAATTGACCCAAATGGTTTAAATCAAAGTCAAAAATGTGTTTTTTGTCTTCTTGATTAAATGGAGATAAACTAAAATCATATTTGGAATTTTCTTTTTTAAAAGGATTTTGAAAGTAAAAAGTGGTTAAATAATTTTTATTTAAATCTCAAACACGATTATCGTACAAAAAATCTTTTTTGTATTTTATTTCATTTCATTCTTTAAATAATTCATCAGGATTATGATATTTATTGTGAGTTGGTTTT
>NZ_JBTGVH010000007.1:0-51205 GCF_054343485.1 Mycoplasma sp. 613B
AGGTATTTAATTTAATTTGAGAAGTAATTTGCTATTCAGTTTTGAAAGAACTATTCGCTCCTGATTAGGAGTTTTTTTATTATTTAAATACTTAAATAATAAACTTTTTAATGAAAAAATTTTTATTAAAAAAAGCAAAAAAATGTTTATAATTTAATGGTAGCAACGTAGAAGGAGAGGGATGGAATTTAAAATTTTAGATTTATTTTCAGGTGCTGGTGGTTTTTCATCAGGTTTTGAACAACATAAAGATTTTAAAACTAGTATTGCTGTAGATTTTGATCAAAATGCCTTAAAAACCTTTAAATTTAACTTTCCTAACACTAAAATAATTTGTGGTGATTTAACTTCAAAAGAAGTAAAGTCGCAAATTATTGAAACTGCTAAACAAGAAAAAATAAATATGATAATAGGTGGACCACCTTGTCAAGGTTTTAGTTTAAAAGGAAAACTTAAAGGTTTAGATGATCCAAGGAATTTTTTATTTTTAGAATATTATAATTTAGTCAAAGAATTAAAACCAGAAGTTTTTGTTATTGAAAATGTTAAAAACCTTTTAAATACATTAGATGGTTATTTCATTAAGCAAATATATGACAAATTTACTAATCTTGGTTATCAAATTAATTATGGAATTTTAAATGCTAAAGACTTTGGAGTACCGCAAAAAAGAGAAAGAGCAATTATTATTGGTTCTTTATCTAAAAACATTAATTTGCCTATTAAAAATACAGAAAAAATAGTTACTGTTAAAGACGCTATTTCTGATTTAAATTATTTAGAATCTTCAGAAGGTTCTTTTGAAAGTAAATATTTATTCAAGTCTCAAAGTGAATACCAACAGATGTTAAGAGGAAATAAATTATTTAATCATCAAGCAACAAATCATTCACAAATTGCTTTAGAAAAGTTAAAAATGATACCTTCAGAAGGTGATAAAAATCACCTTCCAAAAGAGCTATGAGGAAAGCAAAAATTTAGTACAACTTGATCAAGATTAAAATGAAATGAAGTAAGTCCTACTATTGATACAAGATTTGATACCCCTTCTAATGGAAAAAATTCTCATCCTGTTTTACATAGATCAATAACTCCAAGAGAAGCAGCAAGATTACAAAGTTTTCACGATAGTTTTGTTTTTTTAGGACCAAAAACCAGTGTTTGCAAACAAATAGGAAATGCTGTGCCACCACTACTTGCAAAAGAAATAGCAAAGCAAATTGCAGATGCTTACAATAATGATGAAAATACAGTAAAAACAGAATTATTCAATGCTGATGCAATTAAAATTATTGATAAATTAATAGAGAGCAAAAAGAAGGCTGATCATATTATTTGTGATCCACCTTATAATATTTCAAAAGAAAATAATTTTTCAACTCTAAACTCACCAAGAAAAGGAATTTTATTTGGACAATGAGATCAAAATTTTGATTTATTTAGTTGAATTCCAAAGTATGTCCAACTTTTAGATGATAACGGTTCAATAATTATTTTTTGTTCTTATAAATATATAAGTTTTATAATAAAAGAACTAGAAAATAATAAAATAGAAATTAAAGATGTTTTAGTTTGACAAAAAAGCAATCCAATGCCAAGAAATATAAATAGAAGATATGTGCAAGATATGGAATTTGCAATATGAGGTGTTAAACAAAAAGCAAAATGAATATTTAATAAACCAAAAAAAAATCATATTTAAGATCACTTTTTGAATTTCCTGTTGTTTCAGGAAAAGAGAAAGTTGATCATCCTACTCAAAAAAGTTTAAAATTAATGGAAGAAATTATCAAAATTCATACAAATGAAGGGGATTTAATTTTAGATCCTTTTATGGGTAGTGGAACTACAGGAGTTGCCGCATTAAAATTAAAAAGAAATTTTATTGGAATAGAAAAAGATGAAAAATATTTTAAAATAGCAAAAGAAAGAATTGAAAAAATAAACATAAAATAATTTTATGGAGGTTTAGTATAATGGCAGTACAATGGATTCCAAACCCATTGGTAAGGGTTCGATTCCTTTAACCTCCGCCATATGTAAAAACACCAAATGGAGTAAAATGGAAAAAGAAAAAAACATATTTAATTATTTAATAAAAAATACGTCAAAATTTAATTTATCAAGTACAAATTTCTTTGAATTTTTAGATTTAAATGGAGCTAAAAAACTGATTTATGCTTTTGAAAAATTAATTTTTCAAGAAAATAAAAAACAAAAAATTTTTATTGCAAATCAAAATAGCGAAAAAGCAGATAAAATTAGTGAAATTTTTATTTCTTTATTTGAATTTAAAGATACTAATCAAATTACAACATTAAGAAAAAAAGATTCTATTTTTTTTCCTTTGTTTGCTTTTGCTTCTAGAAAAGTAGGTTTTGATTATTCTATTTATATTAGCGAAAATCCTTTAAGCAAAGAAATAAGTATTAGCTTTTATAAAGGAAATATGCAGTTTTTGAGCAAAGAGGAAATTGAAAAAATGAAATTTTATTTTGAATATGAAACAAATTTAGAATTTGAGAACATTCAAAAAAATAATAGTTTTTCAATTTTGAAAATTGACAATATTGTTGAAAATTTTGCAACCACTTTAATTAATGATTTTATGCTACGAAAAAATGATTCTAAAATTCTTAATATAGGTTTTTTAAATAAAAATAATGACATTAAATTATTACAACAAAAGATAGTTGGAAAAATGGATTTAAAATTTAATTATTCTCCTTTTAGCATAATTAAAAGTAAAATGATTAATAAACTTTACTTTAATTTATTTAAAAAATCTGATGTTTTAATAGATTATGAAAATGACTTTAATAACATTATTTTTTATGTTAAAAATAAAAATAAATATATAAAAATAAGTGATATTGAACTATTTATTACTATATGTCATTTTTTAAATACTGAATTAAATACTACCAAAATTTTAATGAATAATGAATTATTTAAAATAATAGATTTAGAAGTAATTAAACAGAGACTTTTAAATAAAGAGGGCAGTAACTTAATTAATGTCAATTTGGATTCTAAAATGAATATTACTATAGAACAAAAAACTTCTTTAGTTTTTGACAATCCTTTTAAAAACCTTATTTTGTTTTTAAATTTTCTAAATTATTGCAAAACACAAAATTTAAATTTTGAAAAAATACGTGACTTTTTAAAGAAAATTTATAAATACAACGAATTAGAATTTAATTCCTTAACAAGTAAAATTAATCTAGAAAAAACAAAAAATATTTTCTTTGAAAAAGGATATAAACTGATTTTTGAACATCAAAATGATTCTATGCAAACATTTTATTGTTATTTTGAAAACAAAATGAGTGAAAAAATTTGATTTTTTTATAATTTTTCTTTTTGTAATGCAAAAATTATGTATGAATCCAAAAAAAATGTAAAATATAATTATTTTATGCATAAATTAATAAAAAGGATTAAAAATGACAACAAAATTTAAACAAAAAGAATATAGATTATTAAATAATGGAAAATCCCTTGAAAAAGGAGATGTAATTTCTTTTAAAGCAACTAACACAATGTTTGAAGATGTAGAAATCAAAAATTTTGATAAATTAACAATTATCTCTATTTTCCCTTCTTTAAACACTAGAGTTTGTGATGAACAAACAAAAGAAATTTCTAAATTAGCATCAGAATTTAAAGAAGTAAGATTTATTTCTATTTCACTTGATTTACCAAGTGCTATTGCTGAGTGAAAATCAGTAAATTTATTACCTAATATTGAAATCTATTCAGACTACAAACATAGAGAATTTGGACTAAAATACGGATTTTTAATTGATCAAGTATTTTTACTAAATCGTGGTTATATAGTGTTAAACAATCAAAATAAAGTTATAGATTTTTCATACAACACAGATGTACATGAACAAATAAATTTTGAAAAAATTAGAGAAATTATCAACGAAAATATTTAAATTCAAAATATTAACTTTAAACCGCACCAAGCGGTTTTTATTTTCTTCTATCATTGTAAAAATTTCACTTTTTTCTTAAAATATTTAAAATTTTTATTATAATTTATATACTTTTATGATAATTACTAAATAATAAATAATATCAAATAAAAAATTTTAAAAAAATCTCAAAAAAATTTGGTTTTTTTAAAAAAAATAGTATAATTATAAAAGTATGTTAATACGAGACAAGCTCGAGTGGCGGAATAGGTAGACGCAAGGGACTTAAAATCCCTCGGTGGCAACACCGTGCTGGTTCAAGTCCAGTTTCGAGCACCAGTGCGCCCTTAGCTCAGCAGGTAGAGCAAATGGCTTTTAACCATTGGGTCAGAGGTTCGAATCCTCTAGGGCGTACCATTTCAATATATTGTCCAAAGAAAATACCTTTATGGGTATTTTTTTATTTTTTAATTTATGAAAATAATTAACTAAAATAAAGGAAAAATAGATGTTTTCAAAAAAATGAAAAAAAACTTAGTTTCCTAAGTTAGTTATTTTTAGCATTTTTCATTGAACGCATAACAGCTTTAATTTGTGTTTCAGAAGCTTTTCTTCCCATTTGTAGGAACATAGCTCTAATCATTTTTTCAGTAATTGGAGGATTTTCTTTTATTTGTTTTTCAAACATTTTCTTAGATACTAAAACTCCGATGATACCACCAACAATAAATAAAATTACTGCAACAGCAATAACAATACCTATTCAACCACCAAGACCTACTCCCCCAGCTGTTTCCACAACTTTTACATTAGTTGCTTCATTAAAAATCTTTAACATAAATTTCCTCCTATGATTTTTCTCCTTATATTATACCAATCAATTAATAATTTTCGGTGAAAACTATTAATTTTATTAATTATTATTATATTGCTTTTTTGTTTTATAAAACAACGGTTCCTCCAATAATTCAGGAAACTCCGATAATACAAAAAACAAGACCAAAAAATAACGGACTAACTAATTTTATTTTTTCTCAAACTGGTAAATACATCCCAGTGCTTTCATAGTCGATGTTTTTTACACTCTTTATGTTGTTTTTTTCTCTATATTTAATTAATTGCTTTTCTTTGTACTCTTGTGCTTTTCTTTTTGTTCTTGGATAATAAAAAAATAAAATAATTCCAAGAACAATAAAAAGAGATCCAAATAAAATGGTTGCTCATAAAGGTAAACCATCTAATTTTTTATTTTCTAGTGATCCTATTTGATTCATAATATTAAATTATAAAACTTTTTAAAAATATATTATAATTAAAATAATATTTAATTAGGAGGAATAATGTTTAATGTTAATGATTTTAAACCAGGGATAACTTATCAAGAAGATGGTGAACTTTTTATTGTTTTAGAGTCCCAACACTCAAAACAAGGTAGAGGTCAAGCAACAGTTAAAGCAAAAGTAAAAAACTTAAGAACAGGAGCTACAACAATTAAATCCTACACAGGTGGAGATAAAGTTGAAAAAGCTCATATAGAAAAAACAGGTATGAATTATCTATATAACGACGGAAACGAAATTATTTTAATGGATGAAGAAACCTATGAACAAATTGGAATTGATGTTTCTAAACTTCAATGAGAATTAAACTTTTTAAAAGACGGATTAAAAGTTATTGTTAGAAAATTCGAACAAGAAATTTTAGATATTGAATTACCTATCAATATTGAATTAAAAGTAATTGAAGCTCCAGAAGCTGTTAAAGGAAATACTACAACAAACCCACAAAAAAAAGTTATTGTGGAAACAGGTTTTGAAGTTGAAACACCTATGTTTATTAAAGAAGGTGAAATTATTATTGTTTCAAGTGAAACAGGAAAATACGTTGGAAGAGCTGGTAAATAAATATGAATTATGTTATTGTTAATTACGGTCTTAATCAAATTTATACTGTTTATGAACAATCATTTTTACAAACAGTAAAATCTGTATTTTCTAAAACTGATTTTGTAAAACTAGATGGTGATGTTAAGATAAAATTTAACAATTCCAATACCAATATTAGTATAGAAGCTCAATTTTACATTTATGAAAACAAACATGAATTTAGCGATATTATCAATAACTTAATTAACTCTTTAAGAGAATCAATTAAGTTACTTATAGGGATAGATGCTGAAAATATTTCATTGTTTTATAAAGGAAAAATAAATAAAAAATAAAATTAAAGGATAAAAATGAACTACAATAAAAATTTAGATCAACTTTCCATTAATACTTTAAAAATTAATGGAAC
This sequence comes from Mycoplasma sp. 613B, assembly GCF_054343485.1. Lineage (NCBI taxonomy): Bacteria > Bacillati > Mycoplasmatota > Mollicutes > Mycoplasmatales > Mycoplasmataceae > Mycoplasma > Mycoplasma sp. 613B. Next base: position 6,222 of record NZ_JBTGVH010000007.1, read on the forward strand.
AGCAGCAATAAATAAAGCAAATTCAGGTCACCCAGGGATTGTTTTAGGTGCTGCAACAATTATGCACACTTTATTTTCAAGACATTTAGTTTTTAACCCAATGTCTCCAGAATGAATTAATAGAGATAGATTTATCTTATCAGCAGGACACGGTTCAGCATTATTATATGCTCAATTAAGAGTTTTAGGATTAATTAAAAAAGAAGATTTAATGAACTTTAGACAAATGGATTCTTTAACACCAGGTCACCCAGAATTTGGACATACAATAGGAGTTGAAGCAACAACTGGACCACTTGGTCAAGGAATTGGAATGGGAGTAGGACTTGCACTTGCAGAAAGTCATTTAAATTCTAAATTTTCTGAAATTAACCACTATACATATGTTTTATGTGGTGATGGAGACCTTCAAGAAGGAGTTGCTAATGAAGCTTTATCTCTTGCAGGAAAATGAGAATTAAACAAATTAATTATTTTACACGATTCAAATGATGTGCAACTTGATACAAAAGTTGAAGCAGTAAATGCAGATGATTTAAGACTAAAAATGGAATCACTTGGATTTTTCTACCAACAAGTAAAAAATGATGTAGAAAAAATTTCTAAAGCAATTGAAAAAGCAAAATCATCTAAAAAACCTTCATTTATAGAAGTAAAAACAATCATTGGTGAAGGTGCAACAAAACAAGGAACAAGCGATGTGCACGGTGCTCCACTTGGTAAAGACTTTGAAAACCTAAAAACCAAATTAAACTGAACAATGGATGATTTTGAATTACCACAAGAAGTTGAACAATATTACAGAGAAACTCTGTTTAAACGTGGAGAAGATGCACAAAATTCTTTTGTAGAATCAGAAGAATTAAAAAATTATTTAGAAAATGCTAATAAAGAAATTTCTATTAATTTAACATTAAAAGAAAATGATGCTACTAGAAATTCTTCAGGTGCTGTTATTAAATATTTAAACGAAAATACACAACACTGAATTGGTGGATCAGCAGACTTAGTTGCTTCTACAAAAGTTGGTGGAGCTGATGGGGTATTTTCAGTTGAAAACAGACAAGGAAGAAACCTATTATTTGGAGTTAGAGAATTTGCAATGGGAGCAATTGCAAACGGACTCGCACTTCACTCAGTTCTAAAACCTTTCGTTTCAACATTCTTTGTATTTTCAGATTATGTAAAACCAGCAATGAGACTTTCAGCATTAATGAAATTGCCTGTAACTTATGTATTTACACACGATTCAGTGTTTGTTGGGGAAGATGGACCAACTCACCAACCAATTGAACAATTAGCTATGCTTAGATCATTGCCTGGAATTAAAGTTTTAAGACCTGCTGATGAAAAAGAAGTAATTGCTTCATATGAATTAGCAATTAATTCAGTAAATAAACCACACGTTATAGTTCTAACAAGACAAAACATTACTTCACTTGCTTCAACAAATAAAGACTTATTTAAACAAGGAAGTTACTTTGTGAATAAAACAAATTCTAAATACGCTTTAGTTGCAACAGGAAGTGAACTAGCAACAGCACTAAAAATTGGTAAAGAATTTGATTTAAACGTTATTTCAGCATCTAACTGAGATAATAAAGTGCTTTGAAACCCTATGAACACTATTTCTATTGAAGCGGCTTCTACTTTTGGATGAGCTAAATTAGCAAGACACAATATTGGACATGATGATTTTGGTTATTCAGCTCCAGGTGATCTAGTTTATAAAAAAATAAAACTTGATTATGAATCAGTAAAACAATACGTTTTAAAACACTTTAAATTAAATAAATAAAGAAGGTGTATTACAAAAACAACAAATTTACAACCAAATACACCATCAACTGATTCCAAGTATTTTACTAAATCAAAAATTTTTAAAATTACAATTTCCGATATAGTTTTAAGTGGAATTTTAATTGCTATTTATTTAATAATTACTTCTATTTTAAGATTAACGATTTTTACAAGTAAATTAAACATTAGTTTTGAAATACCTTTTAGTATTATTTTAGGTTTAGTTTTTGGACCTTTTAAAGGTGCTTTTCTTGCAATAATTGCAGATACTTTTACTTTGCTAATAGTTGGAAGTATAGCAACTTGAATGATTGAATATGCAATTGTACCACCACTTATCGCTATAGTTTCTTGATCTTTGTTATATATTTACCAATTAAAAAATAAATGAAGTTTTATAGTTATAATCACTTCATTTGCTTTGGTAATAGTTACAATGCTTTTAATTTACTTTTTAGAAGTTTTAAATACTACCAAAAATGTTAGAATTGAAAATATTAATAAAGACTGAAGAAGTTTTTTTACAAAAGAAATAGTATTAACTTTTATTTCTATTTTTTCAATAGTAAGTATTGCAGTTTTTAGTTTCTTTATTTTTAAATATTTTAAGACTAAAAAAGAAATTTATTACCTTTTAACCTTTATTTTCGCAACTATTTGCATTATAATAATCATTTTCCGTTGACTTTGAGGACCGATTGCTTTTATTAATTATTACAATCGTTTTATCGCTGTTAAAACAAATAAAGGAAGAGAAATTAGTGGATATTTCTACTTCTATCTTACTCCAATAATTTTAAAAGGTTTAATTACAATTCCAATTTATACAACAATATTAACGTTATTAGTTCCTATCTTATTAAAACTCAAAAAGAAATACGATCAACCAAAATATTAATAATAAAACTCATTCGTTTGAATGAGTTTTTTATCTTTCTTTCTTTAAAAAATCTTGTCAAGAATTTAAAACATTATTAGTGTTTATTAATTTTTGTTTGTATTTTTGATTTGAATTGGTGATGTAATCAAAAAAGTAATCTAAAATAACAAGGTGAGAAATTTTTGAAGCAATAGGAACTAATTTATCTAAATTATTGATTTTGGCATAAGTTATTTTTATATCAATTAATTCAGAAAATATTTTTTCAATATTCGAAGTAATAACTATTGTTTTTGCTCCAAATTCTTTTGCTTTTTTAAGAGCAAAATAAATTTCATTATTTCTAAAATTATTACTCAAACAAATGATTGCATCATCTTTTTCAAGAGTTCCTAGTAATGGAAACATAGTGTGAAAATCTAGTTCAAAAGTTGCATCAAATCCTATCTTCTTTAGATTTGCACAAAATTCAGAAAGAATTTTTCCACTTGAACCTAGTCCAAATAATAGCACCTTTTTTGCTTTATTTAAATAGTTAGTAGCAAGTTTGATTTTATATATATTTTCTTTTTGCACAGCAGAATTTATTGCATATTGTTGAGTTTTGTAAATATTAAGAAAGTTCTTTTCAGTTTTTAAGAATTTGGTAGAAATATCTAAAATATCTAACTCTTTTATTCTTTTGTTAATAAAAATGGTTAGTGCTCTATAGTTGTTAAAACCATATTTCTTGGCAAATCTTGAAATAGAAGCCTCGGAGCAATAAATTATCTGTGATAATTCTTGCTGAGTTAGGTCAAATTCCTTTTCATGGAATAAATTAATAAACTCAAGAATCTTTAATTCTACGTTAGTTAAAGAGTTAATTTTGGTCAAAATATTGTTAGTCATATTAATAATATTTTAATATATTAAATAATAAATGAAAGAAACTTTCAAAAATTTATTTTTTTCTTTCATTTATAATAAAATTATTTATGGATAATATAAAGGAGATTTTATGAAATATTCACAAAGTGTTTGTGCTATAAATAGTTTTGAATCACTTAAAATATTAGATGAACTTTCAAATTCTGGTATGACTCATATTCATATTGATTTTATGGATAGTTTTTATGTTCCAAGTTTCGGTTTTTCTTTTGAACAAGCAAAATTTTTAATTGAAAGATTCAAACATATAAATTTTGATGCTCATTTAATGGCGAAAAAACCTTTAAGATTAATTGAAAAATTAATCCAAGTAGGATTCAAAACAATTTTTATGCCAGCAAATGAAATATCACTCGAAGATTTTGTAGATGCTACTAAAAATTATCCAAATATTTGCTTTGGAATAATGTTAGAAGCAAATAATAATCCAGAAGACTTTAGAAATATAATATTAAATTCAAAAAAAATTCTTTTGATGACTATTGATAAAATAGGTGGTACTGGACAAAAATTAAATAATTTATTATTTTCAAAAGTTAATACAATTAAACAAATAAATAAATCAATTGAAATTTATTCAGATGGTGGTTTAAGAGTGACAAATAGTGATGAATTTTATCAAAATAATATAGATGTAGCTGTTGGTGGTTCTATAATATATTCTTTTGATAGTGCTAATAAATTTATGAAATGATGAATAGAGAAATATGATTCTTAATATAGCAGTGATTGTTTTAGGTTCACTTCTGGGTTTTATACTTTTAATAGTCATTATTTGACGTTTATACGAGAAAATTAAAGGTAAAACAAGAAATTTTAACTCTTCTAAAATTGGAAATACTTCTAAAAAAACGCTTGAAAAACTTTTAATTTTTGATTCGTTAAATGATTCATTAACTTTAAGTAATATTCTAGTAAAAAATAATTTTTCTAAAAAAGGTTATTCCCTTTTTAGTGGAGTTGTTCTTACAAAAGAAAAAATTTATTTAATTTCTGATTATGTTTCACTTGACAACTATGAAAAAATTTTAATTGATGAAAAAGGTGTTTTTTTACAAAAAAATAATAAATCATTTAAAAAAGATCTTTGAGAAACCTATTGATTAAATGAGTCATCAAGATGACTTGAGAAAAGATTCAAAGATAAATACGAAATTTTAATTCTTGTTGATGAAAATGTTAATAGTGATTTAATTGAAAATAAAACAAAATACAGATTTATAGATATTTATTCATTAAATAAAGAAATAGAAACTCAAAGTCAAACTCTAATGAACCCGAAAAAGGTAAGTGAAATATTTTTAAAAAACAATTTATTTAAAAAGGAAGATTCAAAGTAATGAAATTTAATATTTTAGGGATTTTTCTTTTAGTTTGTATTTTGATTATTCAAATTTTTATTGTTTTTGTTTATAAAATAAATTTAAAAATAAAATATCAAAAAATTGGTTTAAATTTAGTAGAAAAACCAACAGTAATTGTTCAGAAAAATTTAAGTACTAAATTCAATAAAACATTTAATTTAAGTTTAAATATCAGTTGATTTAAAACTCAAATTAACATAAAAAAATCCTTGTTCTTTATCTCTAAAGAAAACTTAGGTTCAAATATTTTTTCACTTGTTAATCTACTTCACTTTAATTTTTATTCTTCAAATATAAAGAAAAATACAGAAAAAACAACTCTTGTCTTTAAATATTTAATGATTTTATTATTTAGTGCGAGTTGAATTTTACTTACTATGGATTTATGAATTTGATCACTTTGTGCATTATCTTTATTTGTTTTACTATTTGTATTTGAATTTGTTTTTAGTTATAAAATTTCTAAAATAGCATATATACAAACGAAAAATTATATTATTGAAAAATATCATAATCAAAATCTAAACTTAATTTTAAGTTATTTAAAATACAAAAGATTTTCACTTTTAGAAAAATATTTAACTTTTTATATTACTATCATTCAAGAATTAACTATTAAGTTTAAAAATTGGGGAAAAAATGAATAAAAAAACTAAACAAGAGTTAATTGAACATTTAGTTTATAAATATGCACTAGATGAAAAATATTTATCACAATTGTCATTAGAACAACTTGAAGAACTTTATCAAGAAAAAGAAAAAGAATCGTTATTAATTGCTAAAAACCCAAATAAATTCTTTTATATTAAAAGTTTACCTGTTCCAAAAGAAGTGGAAACAAAAACTTCTACAAAAGGTGGTTGAATAATATTTGGAGCATTTATTACAGTAATTATTTTTGCAATTGTTTTGTTTTTATTATTAGCTTTCTTAAAAAATTAAAATAAGGAGAAAAATGAAGTTATTTGACAAAAAAATGATGGAATGACAAGAAAATTGTCATGATTGAAAGGAAGTTGTACACAAAGGTGTAGAACTACTTGTAAAAGAAAATAAAGCTACATGAGAATTAGAGACAAAAATTTTAGATTCAACTGCACAATACGGAGCTTACTATGTTTTAGAAAAAGGAATAGCACTACTCCACGGACCTGCAGGAGATCATTGTTTAGAAGCTGCAACTTCCACACTTATTTTAAAAGATGAAGTAGTATTTAATAATCAGGAAGACAAAAGTGCAAGAATTATTATAACTCTTTCAGCACCAGATAATACTTCTCACATTGGTTTTATTCAAGAATTTGGAAATTACTTTATGAATGAAGAATTTAAACAAAAAGTTTTAAAAGTTAAAAATATGCAAGAGTTTTTGGATTTAATAGAAAAATACGAGGTGAAATAATGAACATTAGATGTGTTTGTGGTTCTGGTTTAGGTTCAAGTCTTTTATTAGAAATGAATGTCAAATCAGTTTTAGATAAATTGGGAGTAGATTACGAATCTGTTGAACATACTAACATTTCATCATTTTCAAAAAATGGTGTTGATTATGTAGTTGTTGGTGCAGATGTTGCTCCTACATTGGATTTTCCAAAAGAAAAAATGGTTGTTTTAACCAACATTTTATCAAAAGATGAATTAGAAAAAAAATTAAAAGAATTATTAAAAATATAATTTTAGAAAGGAATTAAAATGGCTTTTCTTTTATGAATGCTTAATTTTTTAAAAGCCTTTGTAGCAGTACCTGCTTTATTAGTTGGTATTTTTACAATGATTGGAGCCCTTGTTTTAAGAAAAAAGGGTTCACAAGTTGTAGTAAGTACTTTTAAAGTTATTGTAGGTTTCTTAATTATGGGTGGTGGAGCTGGAGTTCTTGTTGGTTCACTAAACAAGTTCCAACCAGTTTTCCAAGCTGTTTATAGTTTAAATGGTATTATACCTAATAATGATGGTTTTGTTGGAGCTTTAGCAAAAGCATTACCAGAAATTGCTACTTTAGGTTCAATTATAATGTTAGTTGCAATGTTGTTAAACATTTTATTAGCACTAACTTCAAGATTTAAATATGTTTATTTATCAGGACACGTTTTATACTATACTTCCTTAATGTTAGCAGCAGTAATGTATGTAATCGGTTTTGATTTTCAAAATAGTGTTGCAGACTTTGTTTTAGCAATGTTTGCAGGAGCTGCTCTTTTAGCAGTTTATATGGTTATTTCACCAGCAGTTCAACAAAGATACATGAGACAAATTGTTGGGAGTGATGAAATCGCTTTAGGACACACTGGTGGATTTGGTTATGCTTTATCTGGATTAATCGGTGAAGCAGTTTATAAACTTAAAAAAGGAAAAGTTCTTTCAACAGAAGAAATTAAATTTCCACAATCACTATATTTCTTTAGAAACACACTAGTTTCTATTTCAATTACAGTATTTATTTTCTATCTTGCAGCATTTTTACCAGGTGGAATTTTATTTGAACTTGGAAAAATAACAAATAAAGAAGCTTTAGCTGTTTTAAGCGATGGAAACTGAGTTATCACAATGATAGTTCAAGCATTTACATTCACAGCTGGAGTAGAAATTGTTTTAGCTGGTGTTAGATTATTTATTGGTGAATTAGTGCCAATGTATAAAGGATTTAGCGATAAATTAATTAAAAATTCTAAAGCAGCTGTTGACTGTCCTGTAGTATTCCCTTATGCTCCTAATGCAGTTATTATTGGATTTATTTCTTCTTTTGCTGCTGGACTTGTAGGAATGGCTATTACTATTGGTTTAGGAGCTGCAAGTTTAATTCCTGCAGTTGTATTACCAGGATTAGTTCCTCACTTCTTCTTAGGAGCAACTTCTGGAGTATTTGGAAACGTTAAAGGTGGAATAATTGGTGCAATAGTTGGTCCATTTGTAGTTGGATTAATTATTACATTTATTCCTGTATTCTTTGTGCTTGGAAATTGAACTCCAACTAACACAAATGCTTTAGGAAAATTACTTGAAGCATCTAACTCAGTAAAAGCAGATTCATTAATTTCACTAAACTGAGGAGATACTGATTACTTTATTGGTTACATTCCAGGAATTATAGGATTAATCCCTAAAGCAGGAAAATATGTTGCTTTTGGTACAATCATTGCAACTTACTTAGCATTAGTTACTGATGGACTTGTTAAAAGATTTGTTTTTGACAAAAAAAATAAAGGTGAAGTAAAAAATGCGTAAAAAACATTTGGACTACACTGCAAATGAATTTATTGCAACAATGCGTGCAGTTGCTATTGACGGAATAAATAATGCAAAACAAGGGCATATTGGAATGGCTCTTGGTGCTTCTGAAATCTTTTATGCACTTGTAGGACAAGTAATGAGATTTAGTCCTTCTGATCCAAAATGAATCGATAGAGATCGTTTAGTTTTATCAGCAGGACATGGTTCAATGGGATTATATTCCATTTACCATTTACTTGGATTATTAAGCATTGATGATATTAAAGCACATAAAGAATATAATTCTAAAACTCCTTCACATCCAGAAATTGATAAATTAGAATTTGTCGATGCTTCTACCGGTCCATTAGGACAAGGTGTTGCAATGGCAACGGGAATGGCACTAAGTGCTAAACACTTAATAAAAAGATTTAATAAAGATCGTTTAAATATTTTTAACCACAACATTTTTGTAGTTTGTGGAGATGGGGATTTACAAGAAGGAGTAGCTTTAGAAGCAATCCAATTTGCTGGTACAAATAAACTATCTAAACTTGTAATCATTCACGATTATAACAATATGCAAATTGATTCAGCATCTTCTGAAGTAAATAACATAAATTTTGAACTATTTTTCAAATCTCAAAATTTCAATGTTATTATTTTAAGAGATAATGATCCAGTTGAAATTCAAAAAGCATTAGAAAGAATTAAAGACACAGTAAAACCTACTTATATTCAAGTTCCTACCACAATCGCTTATGGAACAGATGTTGCAAACTCTCCAAAAGGACACAATGGAATTTTAAGTCCAGAAGCAACTGTTAGTTACAAAAAAAGACTTGGTTTAAAAGAAACTAAACCTTTTGAATACAATGAGCAAGCTTATGAATTTGGAAGACAAATGATTATTTCCAAATCAACAGCTTACACAAGATGAGTTAATAATTTTGAAAAATTAAAAACAAGATATCCAAAATTAGGAAGAGAACTTGAAGCGTTAATTAAAAGGGAAAAATCCTTTGATTTTAAAGATTTTAAATTTAAACAAACTAATGTTGCTACAAGAAATTATGTTGCTGAAATAATGCAATATTTAGATGGAAATTATGAAGATTTTATGGGTGGTTCTGCAGACCTTAGAAGTGCTACTAAAGTAGGTTTTGATTCTAATAGAAATATCAAATATGGAATTAGAGAATTTGCAATGACTGCTATCAACAACGGAATAAATTTACACTCAGGATACACTACTTTTGGTTCAACTTTCTTAGTTTTTGCAGACTATGCAAAACCAGCTCTTAGATTAGGTGCACTAATGGAAATCCCTTCTATTTCTGTATTTAGTCACGATTCTTATCAAGTAGGAGGAGATGGTCCAACTCATCAACCGGTTGAACAAATTGGGATGCTCCGTTCTATACCTAATTATTTAGTATTTAGACCAGCAGATGAAAATGAAATGCTAAATTCTTTTAAATATGCATTAAATAGCAAAAAAACACCTTGTGCTATAATTACATGTCGCCAAGAAGTGAAATCATTTAATTTACAAAAAAATGAATTTAAAGCAGCTTATTTCATTGATAAACAAGAAAGTGCAAATATTACACTTCTTGCTTCTGGTTCAGAGGTGAGTTTAGCTGAGCAAGTAGCTAATGAATTGAAAAAAATTAATATTAAAGCAAGTGTAATTTCTGTTCCATCCTTGCAATTATTGCTCGATGATGAAAAACTTATAAGTCAGTTAGAACTTGCTAAACAACCATTATTTGCAATCGAAGCTTCTAACGATCATTTATGATACAAACTTTCTAAATATTCTAAATTTGATGCTCATTTAGCAAAAGACTTTGGACACTCAGCACCAGGACAATTTGTTTATGAGTTAAATGGATTTAATAAAGAATTTTTAGTAGAAAAAATCAAATTATTTTTAGAAAAATAATAAAGAAAAAAACAAAAAAAGCATTCATTAATTGAGTGCTTTTTTCTTTAATTGTACTTTTGATCAATTAGTTTCATTCCAATTTCATCACAAAGAATATTTAAGGTAATTTTTACTTCTATCTCAGTTTCAAATTTATCTTTAATTTTTATTGAAAAAATATTTTGATATAAAGCATATAGTTCATTTATGACGTTTTCTATACTTTCTCTTTTAGTTAATGAAAAGGTAATGTCTCTTGATTTTAATGGTGAATTATCATACTCTTTAAATATTACTTTCTCTTTTTCAATAGCATCTAAATTGATTTCAGCAAACAAAGCATCACTGATATTTAGATATGGAGAAATTTTTCCAATTCACCCTACAAGAGTGTTGTTGTGGTATATTAAAGCGGTTGTTCCTGTGTGAAAATTATTAATATCTTCTGCTCTTTTGAAAGTTAAATTTTCTGAAACATTGTTTAAAATCACTTCTTTTAATTGATTGAAAGGATAAGAAGTTGAAGCTAAAGCTAAAACATTCTTAAATTCATTAACCATTCCTACTTCAAAAATAGAAATATCTGTGATTTTTCTTTTTTGATTATATTCAATCACTTCTGCTAAAGAAATTGCTAAAGAGTTTCTAATTTCTTCTCTTTCTTTGGAAACGAAAGTTTCTAAAGTTATATTTTGTTTGAAATCAAAAGGATTAAAAACATTACGTTCTTTTGAAATTAAAGAATAAGTTCAAACTTCTTGAAAACCACTAGAAGAGATTTTTTCTTTAATAATATTTGGTCTATTAATTAAAAATGAGTTAATTTTTGGTTGATTTAAAATCAAATTATTAAATCCATAAAATCTTAAAACTTCTTCAAGAATATCATCTATATCTTCAATATCATGTCTATAGTTAGGAACAATAATTTGTTCACCTTTAAACTCAAAACTAAGAATTTCTAGTGATTTTTTAACTGTTGCAAATCTTTCGGTTTTTGAAATTTCACTTCCTGCAATTCTATTAATGTAATTGATATCAAAATAAATAGATTTTTGCTCTATTTTTGGTAGATTGATTATTTGTGAAAATTCAGTTAAATAATTAGATAAAAAATGATGACCTAAAAGCATTGTACCTAATGAAACTTTTTTGGATGATTGTTTATAGGAATTAGAATCAATTTTGAGTTGCTTTGCTGTATGTCTTACATCTTTAATAGAGAAATTACCAATTTCAAAAATAATTTCTTTAGTATCTTTAGTTATAGAAGTTTTTTCTGCTCCCATAACTCCAGCAAGAGAAACTGCTTGATTATTTCCATCATAAATGGCAAGTGCGTTTGTAAAATCTACAATTTTATTACCAAGTGCTTCAAATTTTCCAGAAAAAATTTGTGGTTGTAAAGGACTTTTAATAGTATTTTTATTATATGCATGAGTGGGCATTCCGCTCATAATCAAGGTTAAATTAGTTAAATCAACTATAGGGGAAACTAATTTAATTCCTGATTTTAAAAGTAAAAATGAATCTTGTATATTTAGTTTAAAGTTACCATATTTTTTAGCTTCAATACCTGTTAAAAGATTGTTTTCATTATTTTTTATAATAAAGTTGCTATTAAATGTTGGATTTTTATAATTTATATTTAGAGGTTCTGAAAGGAAAAAGGCAGCTAATTCTTTTGCCATTATTAAATAAGAGTTAGCATCAGAACGATTGCTTAGAATTTTAATATCAATTAAATAATCATCAAGATCAAGCAAATCTAAAGGATTTTCCTGTAAATTTACTTTTTGAAAAGTAAAAATACCTTCTTTAAATTCGTCTCAAACTAAGTTAGTATCAAAACCAAGTTCATTTAAAGAAACAAGCATCCCTTCTGAATTAATACCTTGTAATTTTTTTTCAGCAAAAATCATTTTTCCATTGGTAGAACCAGGAACAAATGCCATTACGTAATCATTTTGCTTAACATTTGTTGCTACAGTTTGAATAACTCTATCTTTATCAGCAAATTCGATTTCACAAACATTCAATTTATCAGCATTTGGATTTTTATAGATGTTTTTGATTCTACCAAATTTAACACCTTCAATGTTATTAAATTTTTGATAACTTTCAACTTCAAAACCTATGGAATTTATTGCTTCTAAAACATTTTCAAGTGTAATTTTAGCATCAAGATTAGCTAATTGTCTTAATTTTTTATATGAAAAAATCATTAGTTTTCCTTTCTAAATTGATTTAAAAATCTTAAATCATTTTTGTAAAATTCTCTAATATCCTGAATTTGGTATTTTATCATTGCAATTCTTTCAAGACCAATTCCTGCTGCAAAACCATTCATATCATTTGTATATCCTGCTTGCTTTAGCACATTTTTATGTAGCATTCCTGCACCTAAAATTTCTATTCATTTATTTTTGTAAAAAACATCTACTTCTACTGAAGGTTCAGTGAATGGAAAATAAGATGGTCTCATTCTAATTTGAACTTCTTCTTCTAAAACATAAGATAAAAAAGATTTTAATGTTCAGATTAAATTTGGAAAATTAACATTACCTACACTAATAAAATCTACTTGTGTAAATTGATGAGAATGTGTTTGATCATCTTCGTCATTTCTATAAACTTTTCCAATTGAAAATTGACTAAAAGACTGATTTTTAAACATTTCTAAAGTTTTTGCACTTATTCCTGTGTTATGAGTTCTTAAAAGTAGATTTTGATTAATATACAGAGAATCTTGCATTTCTCTTGCCGGATGATCTTTTGCAATATTTAGTCTTTCAAAATTATATTCATCACTAACAATTTCTGAATCTGTGTATTCTAAATATCCATTTTGTGAAAATCACTCTCTTATTTTTTTAGAAACTAAAGTTATAGGGTGTAATGAACTTTTTGATTCCAAAGGTTCATTAACATCAATTCATTCGTTTTGAATTTTAGATTTAATTCTATGTTTTTCTATATTTTCAGCAGCTTTTTGAAAAAAAAGTTCAGCTTTTTCTTTTAATTCCTTTATTTTTTTTCCAATTTGTGCCTTTTTATCGTTAGTAGTTTGTTTTAATTCTTTAGTTAATTTTGCTATTTCACCTTCAGGTCCAAATACTTTATTTTTAGCTTGTTTTAAATCTTCGAGATTTTTTATTTTATCTAATTCCATTTTTCCCTTTCTAATATGTAAAATTATATATAAAAATATGTTTTTAACAACATTTTTTGCATTATAATATATTTAAAATTATTAAAATAAATGATTAAGAATAAGGTTTGTATGATGAAAATTAATAAAAAAACAATAATGGTATTTTCTGTTCCTATAATTGCTCTAACTTTAGGGATTACAACAACTTCCATTTTAATTACTAAAAAAATTAATAATGAAAAAATAAACAAACAAAATAATCAATTGAAATCATTTATTTATAATCAACCAAACAGTGAATTAGATTCACTATTAGAAAAATTTTATTTTAAATTTATCAATAATAATGATTTAAATTTATATCAAAAAGAAAAGTTATCTTTAAACTTGCAAAAATTCGTTTCAGAATATAATGCTTTTTTAAGCAAACCTTTGACATTATTAAACTCAAGGATAGAAAAAAAATATCCTGATTTATTAAAAAAATCAAATGAATTAATTGAATTTAAAAACAAAATTAAGAAAATTGTTTCAAACATTAATTTAAATAATTTCAATTTTAAAGATAACACAAGCCAATTAATAGAAAAGAATAAAGATATAGTTTATATAAATCAGCAAAATAAAAATCTAAATGATGAATTAAATATTTTTTCTACTAAAATAACCTCCACAAATTTTCATAATAATTTTATTTTAAAAATAGTAGATAAAAATTTTTTAAATGACATTATGGATGCAAATTTTGCTTATTCTAACTATTTTCAAAAAATAAAAAATTTAGATTTAGAGATAAAAGAAATTAAGGATACAATTTCTTTTTTAGATTTTTACTTTGAAAAATCTGATAGTAATTTAAAAAATGAAATAAATCAAATTACAAACAAATATAAAGAAAAAATACAGGAAAAAAGCGTCTTCTCTCTCTCTCTCTCTCGAATTTAACCCAAGTTAATAAATATATAAATATTATTTTAAATGACTTAAATTCTTTTATAAGTTTAAATAATCTTTTTAGTGATTATTTAATTTATAAAAAAGAAGAATTTTTAATAAAAATAAATAATAGTTCTTTTTTAAGCAAAGAGCAAAAAAAGACTTTTACTAGCAAATTAAAAGAAGTAAATACAATTATAAAAGAACAATATTTAGAAATTGAATTCAATAATGAATTGGAAAATTTTCAATTATCTAAATCTAACTTAATAACAGAAATAAATCAATCCATTATTAATGAAAAAAGCAAGTCTGAATTAATAAATAATGTAAAATCTCTAAAATCCAAAACTGAAATTCTTGATTTTAAAAATACTTTAGAAGAACTCTTTTCTAAAATAGAAAATTTAAAAATACTAATTTTAGAATTTGAAAATGGAATTTTAAATAACAATTTATCAGGACAAAAACAATTTAATTTTTTAAAAGAAAAAATAAAACTTGATTCATTTATTAAAAATAATGAATTATTAGATGTAGATATTTTTGATCTCACCAAATCAATAGATAAAGTAGATCAATTTATTTCAAAATTGAATGAAATAAAAAACGGAACTGATGCAACTAATGATGGATTGCAAACTATTTTTGATAGAGAAGCCACTGCAAATTTAAGTAATTTTCAATTAAATTCTAATACAGAAAAGTTTGATTTGAAACAATATTTATACTCTGGTTCTATTAATTTAAAAAATTCTAATTTATATTTTGGAACATTGGATACAGATTTTATCGATTACACAATTTCTGATTTACAACTAAAAGAAAATAATAGAAATATTCTTGTTGTAACAATAGATGCTGTTGCAAAAACTAACTCTAATTTGCACACAACAATAAGAAAAGAAATTGATTTTTCTACTAAAGATATTACACCTATTATAAATAATATATCTATTGCTAATTTAGATGAAATTTATGACATTAACTATTTTGAATTATCTAAAATTAAATTTAGAGAATTTCTTGAAAATGAAACATATAAAAAGTATTTAATAAAGAAAAAACAGGGTATTTCTAATTTCTTTAGTTATGATATATTACCTAATTTTAGTCTAGAAAATAACACAAATAAATTACAAGCAACAGTAAATATTTTATTTAATAAACAAGTTATAAAAATTTTTAATCTTGCTTCTTTAAAAGCAATAGAATTTGAAAACGAAAACATAGAAAAAGATGATGAAGTAAATAAAAATAAAATTTTACAACTTTTAAGTGGACCAGTTGGTGATTTATTAGAAGAATTCAAATTTAAAGATGATGTAAGAAAAACTCACACAGACTATTATTCAAAAGATGCAAAAATAGCAATTGAAAGTTCCTATATTTTACCAAAATACGGTAGATATGAAATTTATGTAGAAAATGTTGAAAGCTATAATAATATAAAACAAATTAGAGATACTGCTAAAGGAGGAGATGCAAATGTTTTCTTTTGATACAAAATAGATGGACAAAAAGCACCTTTACCTGAAAATAAATCACAATACATAAAAACAGTTGATTTCTTTAGACATTTTACTTATGAAGCAATAAAGCCAATCAATGGTAAACAATTTACAGCAGTTGATTTTAAAGGAAATTACAGTGAAATAGAAGAAAATTTCAAAACTGAAATTAATAAAATTAATGAAACTAATTTTCAACATAGAAAAGTTCAAGGAAAAGCTATTAAACAAGGGGAAGTTACCTTATATAGAGCATTTAATATAAAAGATTTTCTTTTCCAAAATCATCTAGAAAAAATTAATTATTTTTTCAAATTAGCAAATGCAACTGATGATTCTTCTTCAGTTGGACAAAGTTATGATAACGACTGATTTGTTCCTTTAGATGCTAAATTAATTACTAAAACCGGAATCACTAAAAGTGCTGCAAGTTTAAATGATTTATTATCTAAATATTTTTATTATTTCTATGATATAAAACAAATAAATAAGTGATCATTATCGTTTAAAATCGGTTTTATTAATATTTTAGATAATAACAAAAGATTTACAAATGAACAAGAATATGTGTTAGATAATGTTGTAAATGATTACCAGCAAGAACTTTACCCTGCAGTTATTTTAAATAAAATAACTTTATCAGATATCAATGTTAATAAAGAGCAATTAAAAGAACATGACGCAACTTATTATAGAAATAATTTAGATGAATTAAATAGAATTATTACTTTAAATTATCCTGATGATGAAATAGAATATAATAATTTTTCTTTACCTAAAAATCGCTTTAAAATTTCAGAAATTCAAAATGCAAATGATGATTTTGCATTTGTTAGATTTGCTTTTTATAGAAAAGATGATTCAGTTATTAAAAGTGATGTTTGATATAAAATTAATGGATTTAAAAAGATTTCCACCAATGAAGGAATTAATAAACTTACATTTGATAATAACAAATTAAATACAGTCTTTTATTCAGAAAATGAAATCGAAAGAGAAAGGGAACTTGAACCTTTTTGAAAAGACTTAATTTGAACTTTAGATTCTAAAACCAATGTTGCATCTTGAGTGCTAAAAAAACAGTACATTGAAAAAACTTTTCTTACATCAGGAATTAAAAACCGAAGTTTTAAATTAACTTTATTTGGAAATGTTTTATCAGTTGATAATGATAAAGATGATCGAATAAGAAATGAAACTAAGGTTCCTAAGTTTTATTTTGATTTTGAAGAGTTAGTAACAGGTAAACTAGTTACCAAAGAAGGTGTTGTTGGTGGTTATAAATTTCCAAAAGGGAACACTTGAATTCAAGTGCCTCCAGTTGAATATATTTTAAGTGCCAAATATGACGAAAATACGGGAATTTCCTTTACTTTAAAACTAAAAAACCCTGAATATAAGATTATTATTGATACAACTTATACCCAACTAAATGATGTTAATTTTTCTCCATCAAGAGCTTTTATTTTAATTTTTGCACCAGCAAAAATTGTAATGAAATATACAAATAGTGAGCAAAATGAACATTTTAGTGATTACAAAACTAATCAATATAATTATGAACATGTAAATTACGATTTACAACAACAACCAATCTTACACTATAATGATGAAAATGTTGATTCAGATTATAGTGTTTATAATCCAAATCAAAATGTGATTTATAAAATTCATGAAGGATATAAACCAGATAGAGAGTGAATTAGAAGTGAGTGACATAATTGAGAACTTGTAAATACAGTAAAATCAAGAGCAATTAAATATGTTCCCAATATTAACCAAACTCTTTGAAATGGTTCTGCAACAATAATAGCTAAAGTTAATGATGACATTAATGATCATAGATTTTATGTTTTAACTAATCACCATGTTGAAAAAGAAGTTGATAAACTTTCTAAAATTTCAGGAGAAAACTTGCCATATACACCAATAAGTCATAGAAATATTTTTATTGAAAGTGATAAATATAGAAATGATATAAATGATGGTTTTGGTTATCCTTCAACACGAAATGAAGTAGGTTTTGGTCAAATTCCTACCAAAATTTTATGGGTAGGAACAGGAGAAAGAAATCAAATTTCTAAAGATAGCAAACAAAAAGGAAATTATGATGCTGCTGTTTCAATTATTGATTGAGGAGATTATGTTAAAGAAGCAAAACGAGAAGGTAGAATGGGTATTGTTAAACATTTTCAAAATTTACAAACATTAGAAAATGTTAAATTGGATGTTGACTATAAAACAGCAGAAATTTTTGTACCAAATATAACAGATATGGCACATTTAGGTTTCCCTTATTGAGGTTCTAAAACTGGTTATATAAATCACCGCCCTGATTTAAGAAAAAATAGTGTAATTTTTGCACAGTCACCAAATTTTTCACCTTTATATTTTGGTTCAGGTAACTCTGGTTCCGGGATGTTTGTTGATAAAAATAGTTTAGTTGGTTTGTGAACATCAGGAAATGGCGGGGGAACTTCAGAAATTTTTAGATATGACACTGATGAATATAACTTTTTTGGAATTAATTGAAATAATGAAAATCCATTAAATTTAAAAAATACCGGTTCTTTTGGTGCTCAAATCATTAGAGCAAATGCTAAAAATCCAAATGATTTCTCATTACCTTGGTTTTGAAAAGAAATTAAATAGCAAATTAATTAATAGTTAATAATATATCAAACTTTATAAAAGGAAGACTTGTTTTGTTAAGTCTAATGACTTTTCTTAATATTTACAGTCTATTAAAAGAAAATAAATCTTACAAAGTTAAAGTAGATTTAAATATGTTATCTAATTTTTTAAAATTAATTTCTAAACTATTGATATTATAAAATTTTTTAATTTTATCTTCTAAATTATTATTTTGAACAAATTCTTTAAATGTTTGATTATTTAATAAACTTCAAGAAACTAACATTTTTTTTATTGAATCATTTTCAATCATTTCTGTATATAAAGGACTAAGATTAGAGTATAAAAATTTATTTTTCAAATTAGAATAATTATTTTTACAAAAATCTAATCAGCAGTATTTATATAAATTTCTATAGAAACTGCTATTGCATTGTTTATTTTTTTACTTAAAAAGGTTTTATTTCTAATTAATGAGTTTATGTCTCTTAATGTATAAAAATATAAAATGTCTTTTTCTTCGGTTTTAAAAGGATATTTATGTATTTTTGAATCAATTGTATTGAAATTATTTAAGATAAAAAAATCTTGATGATTAAAAATATTAAATTTGAATTTTAAGATATCTTCATAATTTGTTTCGATATTGTTTTGTCTTTTATATAAAGATAAAATTAAAGGAAATTCATTAGTTTTTCTATTTTTTAGTTGTTCAAATTCTTTGCTTGAAAAAATCATAGATTTTTCAAGTTTATAGTTTCGAAAAAAAGATTTTAATTTATTAAAATTTTGTTTTTTTATAAGAAAAGAAAGTGGGTGAATTACACAAATTAAATCTGCTTTAAGTTCATTATACATTTTTAAAAATGATAAACCTAAATCATTTGAAACAAGATTTTCATCCATTTCAAAAGAACCTTTTTTATTTTTTTGGTATTGACTTAAAGTGTCATTATATGGTGGATTCCCAATTATAAGAATTTTTTCATTCTCTTCTATTTTATATTTTCTTCTATTTACTTTTATAAGCGAATTTTCTTTATAAATGGAAATATTAGGGAAATTTTCTTTTATAAAATTAACACTGAATTCATCAATATCAGTTGCAATAAAATTGCTTTCTAAATCTAGAAAGTCATTAATGAAAGAACCATAACCTACACCTAAATCCAAAATGTGGTCAAATGGATTATTTTTAATTTCATCCATAACCCATTTTTTAGCTATTTGAACTATTTTTTTAGGACTATAATAACTTCCGAGTTGAATTTTTTGTTTTTCAACTAAGTGTATATTTTTTTCAAGATTAATTTGCTTCATTACTTTATTTTATCACATTATGTAATATAATTTAATTATGAAAATTAAAAATAATAGTGGAATTTTAGAATTATTTTTTTCTTCCAAAAATAAAGGAAAATTTCGTTGAAAAATCAAAGAAAGTGAAATAGATTTTCCTAAAACATTTGTTACAACAAAAGAATTTTTTCAAGATAATTGTTTTCTTGAGTGACAAATTAGTTATGATAAAGATGCTGAACAAAACAAAAAATTTGAATTTGTTAATTATAAAAATAAAAAGAAAAATCTTTTTGAATTATCATGAATATTAAAAGAATTAATAGAAAATAAAATGATTAGTACAATCGATATTAACAAATTAATTGAAAAAATAAAAAAATATAACTTTTATTTTGAAGAAAAGAACATTCAATATCAAAAATCCGAAGAAATATTAATTGAAGAAATAAATTTTAGTCAAAAAAATATAGTTTTACCTACTTTTTTACATTCTTTTGATAATGGAATTAATATTGAAATATCAATTCAAAAACAACAATAGCATCCGGTTTCCAACCAATGGTTTATTTAAATATTCCTATTTCATTATTTAGCAATTCTATGTTATTACTTGGTCAAACTTCTAAACATTTAACAGAATTAAAACTAATTTTAAATAAAGAAATAGTTACAGTTTTCATGACTGTAGTAAAAATATTTGCTTTATGCTCAACAAAACATAAAACAGATATTTTGAATATTTTGTCATTCTTAAAAGAAAACATTTAATTTTGAAAATATGAATTTTTGATTAAAAAAACAAATAAAAAATAAAATTTTAAAATATTTTATCAATATTACTAAAAACGGTATTAATTATTATATAATTAAGCAATATGTTAGATTTTTTAGGGAAAAGATTACAAAAAGCTATGCAAAAAGCTAGCTCAAAAACAATTTTAAAAGAAGAAGATTTATTAGAAATTACAAGAGAAATTAAATTAGCACTTTTAGAAGCTGACGTTAACTTGCTTGTTGTAAAAGATTTTATTAAAGAAGTTAAAGAAAAAGCAATTGGTTCTGAAATAATTGGTAAATTAAATCCAGGACAACAAATGATTAAAATTGTTAATGATGAATTAACTAAAATCCTTGGTGGAAAAACAAAAGAAATAAAATTAGATCAAACAAGAACAATCATAATGATGACTGGGTTACAAGGATCTGGTAAAACTACTTCTACAGCAAAATTAGTTAGTTATTTTTTAAGAAAAAAAATGATTAAAAAACCACTAATGATTGCTGCAGATATTTATCGTCCTGCTGCTATAGAACAATTAAAAGTTCTTGGTAAACAATTGAATGTTGATGTTTATTTTGAAAATGATACTAATGTTCAAAATATAGTAAAAAACGGAATTCAGAAAGCTAAGGATGAATATTATGATTTTATAGTTATAGATACAGCTGGACGTTTATCTATTGATGAAAATTTAATGAACGAACTTGTTGATGTTAAAGAAATAGCAAAACCAAATGAAATATTTTTTGTTGCAGATGCCTTATCTGGACAAGATATTATTAATGTTGCCCAAACATTTAATGATTATTTAAAATTAACAGGTTCCATTATAACTAAATTAGACTCAGATGCTAGAGGTGGTGCTGCATTTTCATTAACAAAATTATTAAACTTACCTATTGTTTTTATAGGAACAGGTGAAAAAACTAATAATTTTGATTTATTCCATCCTGATAGAATGGCAGATAGAATTTTAGGAATGGGAGATGTTTTATCTTTAATTGAAAAAGCAGAAGAAGTTATTGATAAAGAAAAAGCAGAAAAATTAGGTAAAAGAATGCTTGCTGGTAATTTCAATTTAGATGATTTACTAAATTCATTACATCAAATGAAAAAAATGGGAAAATTTTCTAAATTAATAAAATTAATACCAGGTTTACCTAAAAATATTGATCTTTCTCAAGTTGAAGGAGTTGATGAAAAAATTAAATTATATGAAATTATCATTTCTTCAATGACTATGGAAGAAAGGAAGAATCCTAAACTATTAAAAATGCCATCAAGAAAAAATAGAATTTTAAAAGGTTGTGGCAAGAGTGTTCAAGATTATAACAAACTTTTAACTGAATTTGAAATGCTTTCAAAAAGAATGAAAGAAATGTCAAAAAATGGAATGGGAGGACTAGGAAATATATTTAATAAATTTTAATTAATTTCCTAATATATGATTTTTGAAACAACTACTTTAGCAATTATATTTGCATTAGCCAGTTTGTCTTTGTTTATTTTTGCGACTAAAAAACTATCAACTACATTAAAAAATATTGGAGACAGTAAATTCAAAAAAATAATTAAAGTTATTTCCAAAAATAATTTTATCGCACTTATGGTAGGCGTACTTATTACCACTTTAATTCAGTCTTCGGATGGTGCGATTGCTCTAATTATGGGGTTATTAGCTGCTAAATTTATCGGATTAAGAGTTGCAATTGCTTTTCTTTTAGGAGCAAATATCGGTACTGCTACTACTTCACTGATTGTTTCATTTCAATCGAGTTTTCAATTTACTGAATACTTTGTTCTTTTTATGTTTCTTGGAGTTTTTGGTTCCCTTTTAACAAAAAAAGAAAAAGCTGTAAATATCTTTTTAATTTTAGTTTCGATAGGAATGGTATTCTTTTCTTTAAAAATAATGTCAGGTGCAGCAAAACAAATAGTAAAGGAAGATTTCTTTAAAGAAACTTTAAGAATTGCAGGAATTAATCCTTGATTATCTTTTCTATTTTCCTTTGTTTTAACTGGTTTATTGCAATCATCAAGCGCAACAGTTACTTTATATCAAGTTGTTTTCAATGAATCAAATTCCTTATTACAACTGCCTTCCGCAATTGCTCTTGTTTTTGGTGCTAATTTAGGTACAACAATAACAGGATTGATTGTTTCATTTACATCAAAAAATAATAATTCTAAAAAAATAGCATTAATTTGAGGATTCACTAACTTCACAATTTCCTTAATTTTATTACCATTTTTATCGCCTTTTACCTTTTATTCAGATTTTATTCAGTTAATTGTTCCAAATCAAAAAGCTCTTCAATTATCAATTGCACATTTACTTTTTAATTTCATTTTAGTTTCTATATTTTTCTGATTAATAAAATATTTAGAAAAGTTAGTAAATTTTCTTATCAAAGAGAAAAGGGTTGGAGCCGAATTTGATATTTATCTTCCAGAAGAATTAATAGGACAAAATGCTTCTTTAGCTTTAAAAGCTGCGAAAAATGCTTTATTTTCACAAGCTAAAATTTCAGAAGCAGGAATTGAATTGTTAAATAAATATATTGAAACTGGTGATACAAAATTACTTAGAAGATATTCTGAACTTGAAGAAGTAATTGATAACACTAGAACTTTAATTTACAATTATTTAGTTCAAATAAGTTCTAATAATTTAACTAAAAATGAAGCCAAAACACATTTATCTTTAATTTTATCTTCCCGTTCTATTGATAAAATTATGGGTTTAGGTCGAAGTGTAATTATTGAATTAAATAGAATTTATGACTCGAAAAACGAACTTTTCTTTGACATAGAACCAGAAATTGTTGCAGAAATTAAAGAACTTGTTTCTTTAGTGCTTGTTTTAATTAAAAATGCCGCTTCTCAACTTGAAGAACAAACAAAAGAGCGTAGTGAATTTATCGACAAAATGTCTAATAATTTAAATATTTTAACTTTAGAATTTGCAAAATCCAATGTTGAAAGATTAAAAACAGAAGAAGGCAGAAAACAATTAGAAAAAGACTTTGATTATAGCGTTTTACTCAGAACAATAGAAAGAATGGCACATCACTGCCAAAGAATTAGTCACTACATTAAAAATTCAAGATTTAAAATGAAAAGAATTTCCGAACAAGAACGAACCAATTTTATAGATTTAAATAACTAGGAATATTTATGAATAAAAAATACAAAAAAATCTTTTTTCCTTTATTATTAGCAACTTTATCAACATCTTTGATTGTTGTTTCATGTAATTCTAACAATAACAATGACAATATAAATTCAGAACAATTTCCACCTAAAAATCCTAATCCAAATTTTAAAGAAGGAATTTACACAAAAGTAAATTCAGATATTTTTAAAATAAAAGAAACAGTAAATGATGTTAGTAGAGAAACTAATTTTATTGTTCAAGAACCAATTCTTTATTTTAATAAAGGAAAAGTTATTACTAAACAAGATTTGCCAAAAACTGTTTTAATTATAAATAATACAGATTTTAGTTTTGAAAAAGAAGTTGTTTGAGACACTGATTTTGAAGAAAAAATACTCATTGATTACTCCACAACAATTCAGGGGCACATTAAGGATTATCCATCTTTAACTACTCAATTAACAATTTATACAAGAACTCAAGTAGATGGAGATGAATACGTAAGAAGTGTTTTACCTGCTATTGATGAATTAAGTGCCAGAAAAGAAATTGATTATGACAAATCAACAAAAATTTCTAATCAAGCAAATTATGATTTTTGAAAAATTCTTGATAGCGATCAAGGAATAGAGTCTAGATGAGATAATAGAGATATCCACAATAGACATACTTCCATTTCAGACAGAACAATAGTTTTTAAATGAGATGAAAGAAAATCTATTTCTCAAATTAGAATCAATTGATTTAAAAATGGTTGGGGAGGAAGCACATTGCCAGAAACATTTTATTTTTTTTATTCTAATGATGGGGAAAATTGAACAGAAGTTACAAATTTAGACAAAAACAAAGGAAATCAATTTGATATAACTCCAGCAAACCCACTTTATGGAACTAACGTGTCTAATCAAACCATTTTTAATTTTGATCCTATTAATACAAGATGATTTAAATTTTCATGAGATTCAGCTAAAACAGCAAATGGAGGTGATTCAATGATAGGGATTACAGATTTTCAATTTTGAGTAAAAAATAGTTTAAAAATTTTAACTCAAAATTCTAACTTTAGTTTTTTAAAATCTCTTTTAATAAATAATAAACCTATCGAAAATTTTAATTCTTTTAAAACTAGTTATGATATCGAATTACCCAATTTAGAACAATCAAATATTTCAGTTCCTAATCAAGAAAATTTAAGAATTCAAATTAAGGAAGTTTTATCTGAAGTCAACATTAAAAACAATACAAAAATTAAATCTGTATTTAAAATTTTAGTTATAGATGAAAACAATAATATAACAATATATAAATTAAATTTATCTAAAAAATAAGGCAAATATGAAAAATAATAAAAAAAAGAAAGCAGCAATTTTCTGAATAAGCGCTTCTCTTATTGGTTCAAGTATTATAATAGGAACTGCAACATCACTTATTTTATATAATAACAACAATATTGAAGCTAAAGATTATAATAGAAAATATAATGAACAAAATCTAAATTTAAAAACTTTTATTCTTAAACAATCCAATTATAAAATAGATGAACCATTAAGAAATTTTTATAGTTGATTTTTACATACAAAAGAAAGAGATTTAACTAAAAGAGAAGAGCAAATTAATGAACTTAAATCTTTTGTTAATGAGTATAATAAATTCGCCCAAATGCCTTTTGAAGAGTTAAATCATCTTTTTTCTGTCAAAAAAGAAATATTATTTAATAAAAACAACAAAATTATTAATTTTAAGGATGAAATCTTTAAAGAAATTTTAAAAAGTAAGTTTGAAAATTTTAATTTTAAAGAAAAAACTAATGAACTAAAAAGTATAATTCAAAATTTACCTATAATTGATGATGAAAATAAAAAACTAAATAGTGAAATTACTAATTTTGCTACAAAAATAAATGATACAAATTTCAACAATTCTTCCATTTATAGATTTAACAATAAGAATTTTAAATTTGAATTTAATAAGGAAAATTTTGATTATCAAGAATACTATAATAAGTTAGAAAAAGTTGATAAAAATATTAAAGAACTATTGGATAATTTCTCTTTTTATAAAGAAAATTGATCTTTAAGAATCGAAGATTGATCCACTTTTTCAAGCACTGTTGAACAAGGACTTTCTGAAGAGAAAATCTTGTCTTTTAAAACAATAGATGAATTGCAAAATTACATTGATTATTTATCATTGAATTTTAAAAATTATATAAAATCAAAAAATTTAAATGAGTCATATTTACATCATAAGAAAAGCAAATTTACAGAAGAAATAAAAGAATTTGCTTTTTTAACAGATGATCAAAAACAATTTTTTATCAACAGAAATAATGAAATTCAAACTCTTGAAGATTATGAAAAATTATTAGATAAAATCAATTCTCTAAAAAATGATTTTGATATTTCAAAAGAGAAATTAATCGAATATTTAAATGATTCCAAAATTGAAAATAATTTTAAAAAAGAGTTAATTCAAAATGTAAAATTAATAAAAACTAAGCAAGAAATAGATAATTTTAAAAATACTTTAGAACAACTTTTTTCTAAAATAGAAAATTTAAAAACACTAATTTTAGAATTTGAAAATGGAATTTTAAATAACAATCTATCAGGACAAAAACAATTTAATTTTTTAAAAGAAAAAATAAAACTTGATTCATTTATTAAAAATAATGAATTATTAGATGTAGATATTTTTGATCTCACCAAATCAATAGATAAAGTAGATCAATTTATTTCAAAATTAAATGAAATAAAAAACACAACTGATGCAACTAATGATGGATTGCAAACTATTTTTGATAGAGAAGCCACTGCAAATTTAAGTAATTTTCAATTAAATTCTAATACAGAAAAGTTTGATTTGAAACAATATTTATATTCTGGTTCTATTAATTTAAAAAATGCAAATTTATATTTTGGAGCATTGGATACAGATTTTATCGATTACACAATTTCTGATTTACAACTAAAAGAAAATAATAGAAATATTCTTGTTGTAACAATAGATGCTGTTGCAAAAACTAACTCTAATTTGCACACAACAATAAGAAAAGAAATTGATTTTTCTACCAAAGATATTACACCTATTATAAATAATATATCTATTGCTAATTTAGATGAAATTTATGACATTAACTATTTTGAATTATCTAAAATTAAATTTAGAGAATTTCTTGAAAATGAAACATATAAAAAGTATTTAATAAAGAAAAAACAGGGTATTTCTAATTTCTTTAGTTATGATATATTACCTAATTTTAGTATAGAAAATAACACAAATAAATTACAAGCAACAGTGAATATTTTATTTAATAAACAAGTTATAAAAATTTTTAATCTTACTTCTTTAAAAGCAATAGAATTTGAAAATGAAAACATAGAAAAAGATGATGAAGTAAATAAAAATAAAATTTTACAACTTTTAAGTGGACCAGTTGGTGATTTATTAGAAGAATTCAAATTTAAAGATGGTGTAAGAAAAACTCACACAGACTACTATTCAAAAGATGCAAAAATAGCAATTGAAAGCTCCTATATTTTACCAAAATACGGTAGATATGAAATTTATGTAGAAAATGTTGAAAGTTATAATAATATAAAACAAATTAGAGATACTGCTAAAGGAGGAGATGCAAATGTTTTCTTTTGATACAAAATAGATGGACAAAAAGCACCTTTACCTGAAAATAAATCAAGATACATAAAAACAGTTGATTTCTTTAGACATTTTACTTATGAAGCAATAAAACCAATCAATGGTAAACAATTTACAGCAGCCGATTTTAAAGGAAATTACAGTGAAATAGAAGAAAATTTCAAAACAGAAATCAATAAAATTAATGAAACTAATTTTCAACATAGAAAAGTTCAAGGAAAAGCAGTTAGACAAGGAGATGTTACCTTGTATAGAGCATTTAATATAAAAGATTTTCTTTTCCAAAATCATCTAGAAAAAATGAATTACTTTTTCAAATTAGCAAATGCAACTGATGATTCTGCTTTAGTTGGACAAAGTTATGATAATGACTGATTTGTACCTTTAGATGCTAAATTAATTACTAAAAGTGGAATTGTTAAAAGTACTGCAAACTTAAATGATTTATTAACTAAATACTTTTATTATTTTTATGATATAAAACAAATAAATAAGTGATCATTATCATTTAAAATTGGATTTATTAATATTTTAGATAATACCAAAAGATTTACTAATGAACAGGAATATGTGTTAGATAATGTTGTAAATGATTATCAACAGGAACTTTATCCTGCAGTTATTTTAAACAAAATAACTTTATCAGATATCAACGTTAATAAAGAGCAATTAAAAGAACATGATGTAACTTATTATAGAAATAATTTGGATGAATTAAATAGAATTGTTACTTTAAACTATCCTGGCGATGAAATAGAATATAATAATTTTTCTTTACCTAAAAATCGCTTTAAAATTTCAGAAATTCAAAATGCAAATGATGATTTCGCATTTGTTAGATTTGCCTTTTATAAAAAAGATGATTCAGTTATTAACAGTGATGTTTGATACAAAATTAGCGGATTTAAAAAGATTATCACTAATGAAGGAACTAATAAACTTACATTTGATAATAACAAACTAAATACAGTCTTTTATTCAGAAAATGAAGTTGAAAGAGAAAGAGAATTAGAACCTTTTTGAAAAGATTTAATTTGAACTTTAGATCCTAAAACCAACGTTGCATCTTGAGTACTAAAAAAACAGTATATTGAAAAAACTTTTCTTGCATCAGGAGCAAAAAACAGAAGTTTTAAATTAACTTTATTTGGAAATGTTTTATCAGTTGATAATGACAAAGATGATAGAGTAAGAAATGAATCTAAAGTTCCTAAGTTTGATTTTGATTTTGAAGAGTTAGTAATAGGTAAATTAGTTATTAAAGAAGGTGTTGTTGGTGGTTATAAATTTCCAAAAGGAAGAACTTGAATTCAAGTGCCACCAGTGGAATATATTTTAAGTGCTCAGTATGACGAAAATACAGGAATTTCCTTTACTTTAAAACTAAAAAATCCTGAATACAAAATTATTATTGATACAACTTATACACAACCAAATGATGTTAACTTTTCTCCTTCAAGAGCTTTTATTTTAAATTTTGCACCAGCAAAAATAGTAATGAAATATACAAATAGCAATCAAAAGGAACATTTTAGCGATTACAAAACTAATCAATATAATTATGAACATGTAAATTATGATTTACAGCAACAACCAATTTTACATTATAATGATGAAAATATTGATTCAGATTACAGTGTTTATAATCCAAATCAAAATGTAATTTATAAAATTCATGAAGGATATAAACCAGATAAAGAATGAATTAGACACGAATGATATGATTGAAAACTTGTGAATACTGTAAAATCAAGAGTTGTAAAGTATGCTGCAGATATTGCAGGTAAATATTATTTTGCTTCTGGTTCAATTATAGGAAAAGTTAATAATGATCCAAATGATGCTAGATTTTATGTGTTAACAAATCAACACGTAGATAGAGAAGTAGGTAGTTTAAGTCAAATTACAGGTGATAACCTTCCTTATCAACCTAAAATAAATAGAACTTTCTTAATTGCAAGTGATAAATACAAAAATGATATTAATCCAGGATATAGATATAATGCCACCGAAAATGATGTTGGATTTAGTAAAGTTCCATCCAAAATTATATGAGTTGGTGGATGAGATAAAAGTCAAATAGGTAAAAATGGTACATCTAAAGCCGCATATGATGCAGCAGTAACTATTATTGATTTAAAAGCACTTTTAAAACAAACAAAAAGAGATGGAAGAATGGGACTTGCGAAACATTTAGAAAATCTTTTTAAAATTCCTGATTTAAAATTTGATGCAAATTATAAACAAAGTGAAATGTTTGTTCCTACAATTAGAGATACAGCTCATTTAGGTTTTCCTGTTTGAGGAACTAAAACAGGATATGTAAATCATAGACCGACAATAGGTAGAGATAATGTTAGATTTACACAAACACCTAATTTTGCACCTTTATATTTTGGAACAGGGAATTCTGGTTCTGGAATATTCACAGACGACAATAGTTTTATAGCACTTTGAACATCTGGTTCTGGTGGAGCATGATCTGATGGGTTCCGTTATGATACAACAGATTTTAATTATTTTGGTATTAACTGAAATAACGAAAATCCATTAAGCTTAAAGAACACAGGTTCTTTTGGTGCTCAAATAGCAAGAGCAAATGCTAAAGATCCTAATTCTTTTGCACTCCCTTGATTCTGAAAAGAAATAAAAGAATAAATGCAATGAAGAAAAACTTCATTGCTTTTTATAAATGATTTTTAGGTTAAATATTCAAAATTAAAAATTTTCAATTAGTTGTTTAATAATTAATTTATTTTCAATAAATACAGCATTATTTAAAGTTTTTAAAAGCATTTTTTTGTTATTTTCCTGTAAATTTTCCGTATTTTTATAATTTTTAGATAGTTTGAGTTTGTTAAAAGTTTCATCTAGAATATCTTTTTCAAATTCAATAGAAAAAATAAAATTATCAATGGTTTTTAATAGTTTAAAAGATTCTTTTTCACTTTGAATTTTTTGTTTATATATTAAATTAAAAATGTTTTCAAAAAGATTTCAATATTTATTTGAAATTATAAAACCATTACTTTTTGTTTGAAATTCTTTAATAGTATCATTATTAAAGATAATTTCAATATTGACTTTATTTATTATTCCTCGAATTGTTTCATTATCTTTATATAGAATTTTATTAAAATTTTGTTCTAATTTTAATTCATTAATAGGGACTGTGGATATTAAACTTATTTTGTTAATTAAGGAGTAGTCATTTGTTAGTATATATTCTGCTAGATCATTGATAATAACTAAATTTTTATTTTTTAGTTTTTCAATTATAAATGAAATTTTTTGAAAATTAAAATAAATTTGAATCAATTTAAAACTTTTAAAAAAATTAAGTTTAGAAATATTTATAATTATTAAAAATATCATACAATAATTCATAACAAAATAGTTGTTATAATAATATAGTAAATAATATTCCGAAATATTCTTAACTAGTTTTAATGAAAAATAAACGGAAAAAATAATAAATAAAATTTTTAAGTAAAATAAAATTTTTTCAATTGTTTCTTGGTTTTGATAGTATTTTGAAATTTTGTCATAAATGAAAGAAAAATTTAGTGATAAGGCAGAAGATATTAAAATACAATAACTTGTAATTAGAAAAGAAAATAAGATTTTAATAATAAGATATTTAAAGGAAGTAATTGCACTTATTTTTTCTATTTCTCTTTTTATAAAGTATTTTGTTTTGTTCATAAAAGTTGTCTCCCATTTTTAAATTTAAAATGTAAAAAAAAGTAATATTTAGTCAAAAGAAATATTTTAAAATTACTAAATTTTTTATTTCTTTTTAGCATTAATTTGATAATAATAATGTTTAAAGATCTTAAAAAACCAAGAATGAAAAATAAAAATAAAATAATTCCACTAAAATAACTGAATAAAAAAATTAAGTTATAGACAATTCCAAAAAACAAATTATTGTAAATAAAATCAATATAAAAAAAAGAAATTAAGGTAAAAATAATTAAATAAAGGTAAATCAAAAATTTGGCTATAACTTTTAAAAAACTGTTATTTTCATTAATTATTTCTGTATAAAATAAATAACCATTCTTTTTATCAAAATAGATTTTCATTATTCAATGAATTTTCTTTCTGTTCCATTTATTTTGTTTATATATCTTTTAATTGCAGTTTCTTTTATTGAGTTAATTGAATTGATCATATTTTTAATCTTATTATACATTATTGGTCCATTTGGTCCTGTTCTGTGATAGAAAGGCAAACTATCAATTATATTTAATAAGTCACTTAAATCATTTTTAATTTTGTCTAAATCACCATTAGTTGAGATTAAAAAAGAAATTTCATATACTTTTTCTCTTGTTCTTTCATCTATAAAATTAGATGCTTCTATTATTTGACTTATTCCTTCAAAAACTCCACTAAGAATTCCTGAAAAAATTTTAGTTTTATCTCATATAGGATCTCCGGGTATTACTGATTCTGAAAATCAACCTATATTATCAGATGAAGTTGAAAAAAAGATAGCAACTTTTTCTCTGTTATAATCTGCTTTTAATATCATATCTGATAAATAATCGGATAAATCTCTTTTTAGAGAATTTCATTCTCAAAATTCTATTTCATCTTTATATTGATAAAATTTATAATCATTTAAAACTTTTTTAATATAAATTAGCGGTAAGTCTGGTCCATTTTTATTTATTAAATCTATTATTTGTGTTGGTATAAACATAGTTTCTCCCTATTTAATAATATTGTTATATTTTAATTATACTCCTTTATTTTATTAGATTTTAAAATAAATAAAATAATACTTATAGTAAAATTTAATTTATAATAAAGAAAATAAAAGGAAGTAAAAATGAGTAATTATTCAAAAACAAAACAAGAAGAATTTGTAGAATTAATAAAAGAAATAAAAAGCGAAACTAGAGATGAAAAAAGATTAATTCAACTGAATTTATTATTAAAAGAAGTAAGTCAAAAAAGATTCGGCTTAATTTGAGAAGAGCAAAAAGAAAAAGTAGATAATGTTTTAAAGTCGAATATTCTTTTTTTGCAGGAAAATAAAGCAAATAAGATAATTAATTCTAAAGAAAAGTCATTAAATTTTTTAATAGAAGGTGAAAACTTATTGACCTTAAATTTACTTTTGAAAACTCATAAAAATAAAATCGAAGTCATTTATATTGATCCACCTTATAACACTAAAAATAAAGATTTTATTTATAACGATAATTATGTTGATGCAAATGATAAATTCCCGCATTCTAAATGATTATCTTTTATGAATAAGAGATTGAAATTAGCTCGCGAATTATTAGCAGATAATGGAGTTATTTTAATTAGCATAGATGAAAATGAGTTTGCTCATTTGAAAATTTTATGCGACCAAATTTTTGGAGAATTTAATTTTATAGAAAATTTTATTTGAATTAAAAATTCAACAAAAAACAATTCTAAAACAACATCAACTAATCATGAATACATTTTGTGTTATAGTAAAAATAGAGAAATTTTAGAAAGAAAAAATTTCTTTAAAATAACTAAACCAGGATTTTTAGAAGTGCAAAATTTACTTCAATATGCTAAAGAAGAAAATTTAGAAATTTCGGAAGTAGAACAACTATTAAAATCTTTTTATAAAGAGAATCCCCAATTAAAAGGAATTTCAAACTATAATAAAGTTGAAAAAGAATATTTAACAAAGACAGATTGAAATTTTAAAGTTTTTGCTTTAGATAATACTTCTTCTCCTGTTTTTAGCGAAAAAAATAATTATAAAATTCTTCATCCAATTACAAAAAAAGAATGTAAAAATCCAAAAACAGGATGAAGATATAGCTTAAAAACTATGGAAGAACATTTAAAAAATAATCGAATTTATTTTTATGATGATGAAACTAAAACACCACGTTTCAAAAGGTTTTTATCAGATTCTGAAATGGAAGTAGCGAAATCGGTAATTGAAAATACTAAAGAAGGTATAAAAGAAATAAATAAAATATTGATTAATAAAAACTTTAATAATCCAAAACCTGTTAGTTTAATAAAATATATATTAAGATTTTTTAATAAAAATTCAATAGTTTTAGATTTTTTTGCCGGTAGTGGAACTACTGCACAAGCAGTAATGGAATTAAATAAAGAGGATAATGGCAAAAGACAATTTATTTTGTGCACAAATAATGAAAATAACATATCTAGAAATATAACTTTTTCAAGAATAAAAACTGTTATAACAGGATTCAAAGATAATGGCGAAAAATATTCAAATGGTTCAGAGTTTAATTTAAAGTATTTAGAAGTTAAAACTATAAATTTTGCACAAGCAGAAAAAGAAGATTTTGAAATAGAAGAAATATTAATCAATAGTTCTAAATTGCTTGCAGAACTAGAGTATTTAAATGAAATTAACAATGAAAAAATTTATTTTATAAATAATGAAGAAGAAATAGAAACTGCTTTAAAAATAATCAAAAATAAAGGAAAATTGTTTATAAATACAGAAGTAGAGTTAAACTTAGAACAACAAAAAGAAATTGAAAAAAAAGAAATATCGCTTTTCAAAATCCCTTACAAATATTACTTTAAAGAACTTAAAAAGATAAGAGGTTATTAATTATGAAACTAAAAGAATTTCAAGTAAAAGCTGCTCAAAAAATATTTGAAAAAACATTTTCAACCATCGATGACAGCGCAATAAATAAAATTATTTTACAAGCACCTACCGGTTCAGGTAAAACAATAATTTTATTTGAATATATTAATCAGTTTATTTCAAATACTGATAATTATATTTTCATTTGATTAACACCTGGAAAAGGGGAATTGGAAGTGCAATCTTTTAATAAAATGAGAAAAAGTTTTCCAGCAATGATTTCTGGAGATTTGGATGATGTGTTACTAAATGGTTTTGAAAATAAAGGAATATATTTTATAAATTGAGAAAAAATTACAAATAAAACGAATATTGCTATTGCACAAACAGAAAAAAATAATTTTTTTGATAGAATAAACGAAGCTAAGTTGAAAAACTATAATTTTATAGTTATTATAGATGAAGAGCACAATAATAACACAATAAAAGCTAATTTTATTATTGAATCAATTTCTCCAAAAAGTGAAATTAGAGTTTCAGCAACGCCTATAAAAAAATCAAATAATTATCAAGAAATAATTATTAGTGAAAGTGATGTTATTGAAGAAGGATTAATAACAAAAGGAATTTTTATAAATAAAGATCTTGAAAAAAATAAAGGCAATAATATATCTTTTGAAACAAAATATTTAATTGAAAATTCAAATCAAATAAGAAAAAATATAATTACAGAATATCAAAAAATAAATCTTGACATTAATCCATTAGTGTTAATACAATTTCCTAATTTAAATGATAATTTAATTTCACAAGTAGAAGAAATTTTAAATAACTTAGGTTTTAATTATGAAAATGGAAAAGTAGCTTCTTGATTTTCAGAAAGAGATTTAGAAACCGAAGGAACTAAGAAAATAAAAAAACTTAGTAAAATCAATTTAGTTCCTGATGAAATAGTTAAAAATAATAATGAAGTTTCTTTTTTATTATTCAAGCAAGCAATAGCAACAGGTTGAGACTGTCCAAGGGCAAAAATTTTAGTTAAATTGCGTGATAATATGAGTGAAAAATTTGAAATTCAAACACTTGGACGAATTAGAAGAATGCCAGAAGTCCATCATTATAATAATGAAATATTAGATTATTCCTATTTATTTACATATGATGAAAAGTTTAAGAATGAAGCGATTTTAGTTGGTGGATTTGAAGCTGAAAAATTATTTTTAAGAGAAGGTGCAAAGGATATTACATTATTAAAACAAATTCCAAACAAAAATTATGCTTACAATGAAAATAAAACATTATTAGAAGAAATCAGAGAGTATTTCTTAATAAAATATAACCTTAAAATCAATGAATTTGAAAAAAATAAAGAAATTTTAAAACAAAATGGTTTTATAATAAATGAAAAAATAATTACAAGTTTTCTACAAGGAAAGATTAATAATTTACAGGAAAATCCTTTTGAAAATGTTAGTGAACATACTAATGAAGTAGATGTAAGCACAAGTAATCATGGAAGAATTTTAATGAAAAGTATAGATCAATTAAAAAACCCTCTTAATCTTTCCTATGAAGATTTAAAAGAAACTATTTTGCATAAGTTATTTAAAAAATCTTCATTATTTAGGTTAAAAAGCAAAAAAGATAAAAAAATATTATCTTTAAATAATAAAGAATTCTATTCATTTATAATTAATAATTTTGAAAAATTACTGGAAATATTTAAAAGATTTGAAGAAACTAAAATATTACAAAATTCCCTTTTAGAAGTTAAAGAAGTTGAATTTAAAATTCCTAAAGAAGAATATTATTCATTTATAAACTATGAAAAAGAAAATAAAATA
Organism: Mycoplasma sp. 613B; assembly: GCF_054343485.1. Taxonomy (NCBI): domain Bacteria; kingdom Bacillati; phylum Mycoplasmatota; class Mollicutes; order Mycoplasmatales; family Mycoplasmataceae; genus Mycoplasma; species Mycoplasma sp. 613B. Next base: position 41,889 of record NZ_JBTGVH010000007.1, read on the forward strand.
TTAACAACAAATGTTTATAAAAATTATTCATTAGCTATGATTGATAGTGAAAAACTGCGTTCAAGAGCAGAAATGAATTTTGAAATTTGGTGTGAAAATAATCAAAATTTTATAAAAGATGTTTATAGAGTAGGAAATAAAGGTTATTCTAATTTTTCAATAATTTATTATAATTCATCTCATAAGAAAAAAATTTTACATATTGATTATATAATTAGAACTCAAAACAAAAACATTTATTTAATAAAAATAGAAAAAGATAATTTCAATAAAGAAGAAGATTCAAAAGCAATGTTTAATCAATTAAAAAAATATTGTTTAAAAAATAAATACAATTTTGCTTTTATAAAGGAAAAACAGCATAAAAACGATTTCAAACTTTTTATTAATAATACTATTTATTCTAGTGACATTAATGATGAATCTTGAATTGAAATTGAAAAAATGATAGAAAAAAATAGATAGTTATGCTATCTATTTTTATAATTTTAAATCAGCAAATGTGTATCTTATGGGTTTTCCGCCTAAATTATCTAGAAAAATTTCTAGAGAAATTGCTGAAGAATTAGAGTTTAAACCTCTTGACTCTTTTTCTTTTACATATTTTTGAATATCAAAATTAGATTTATTATTTTCCACATTTCATTTTTTAATTTTATCTGCTCATAAAATAAAATTCATTTTGTTAGATGTATTATTTTTGTTTTCATCAAATTCTTTGGTTAATTCCATTTCAAAAAGCAATCCATCATAGTTTACAAAATAAAATTTGAAATCTTGTTGATAATCTTCACCTTCTTCTTCTAACTCTTCTTTTGTTAAATTTAAGTTATCTTGAGTTTTTAAAATAGCAAAGTCTAAAATTTTATTATCTTTTGATATATAAAATAAAGGATTAGTTAGTAAGTTTTCTCTAGATTTTTCTGTTTGTTCTTCTTTAGTACCAGCAAACAAATTAGTTGTATCAGCCAGTTGAATAAAAACTATTTTATTTAGATTAAATAGGAAAAACAACCAATTTTTACTAGTTAATTCTTTTATTTTAGCAAGAGATTGACTATAAGGCAATGCTTTTTTTGAAATAAATCCATCATCAGTATTATTTTGAATAGTTGTATAATAATATAATCAATTTTTAATATCTAAAAATGTTGTTTTAATATCTAATTCCTTTTGTTCCTTTATAAATTGATTCTTTTTATCTTCAGAATCGAATGTAACATTTAGAATATTTGTAATAAAGTCAGAATTTATAAATTCATTTCATTCTTTATCTTCTTTTTCATTTTCCTGTATTTTTAGTTGATTAATTTGATTTTGTTGACTATTATTATTTAAATTACAAGAAGACAAAAATAAAGGAAAAACGGTTAAAAAAGGAAATATTTTTTTAATTTTCATTTAGATCCTTTCATATAATTAACATTTCTGCAGGTTGTCCATATCTAAACTTTTTAATTAAATCATTTTCAAAAGCTTGATAATGTTGAAAACTATCATGATAAATAGCATTATGAAAAATAGTTGTGATAGCATTTATCGATATATTATCTGTTTTAGAATTGGCAAAATAGAAAATAAAAGGGTTAAATTCTAGTGTTGTTCCGCTATCTTTTAAACTTATTTTAATATTGAAAATTTGATTATTTCTTTTGATATATAAATCTTTATAAGAATTACTTAATGCAGTAGTATCCCCTTCTTTAATTTCATTTAATAAATTATTAGAAAAGTAAGAGTCACTATAGCTATCTAAATCTTCTAAACTTTCTAAATATTCTTTTGATGGAGATAATTTATTACCATTTTTATCTACTTTATTAGTTATTGGCAGTGTAAATCAATTACTAAATACAGCTTTAAATTTAGTTAAATTTTTTAAAACAAAATATCAATTTTGAGACAAGAAATTTTTATATTGTAAGTAAATAGGGTTTTTTCTAAAATCAAAAGAAGAAGATTTTTTTATTTCTTTAGCAAAGTTTTTAAATCCTTCTTCTATTTGTTTTTCTTTTTCTTGTTGATTTTTAATAAATTTATTTATCATATCTTCATCTTTATTAAATTGAATATTTAAAATTAAAGCTAAAATATTATCTGTATTTTTTTCTTCAATAGTTTTTCCTTTATCAATAATATCTAAAGAAGGATTAATGAATTTTTTAAAATCATTATCAATATAAAATTTATCATTTGTCTCTTGATTATCATTTTCTTCTTTTTTATTGTTAATAAAAGAAGAATTTATATTTTTTAATAAATATTTTTTTAAAGAAAATTCCTTTTCAAGTGCTTTAAAAACTAAAAAATCTAAATTTAAAAAAGTAGTAGAATTTGAAATATTTAGGTTATTTAAATTAGAATATTTCTCTTCAATTTTTTTGTAACCTTCAAGTTTTCTTTGGTTTTTTTCTTCTTCAGTTACATCTTCTTCATCTTCGAGTTCATATTCTAAGTCTTCGTCAAAATCTTTTTTATCTTTTTCTATTTTTTCTTTGATAATTTCTTCTTGTTTGCTTTCGAATTTATTTGCAAACAACTCAATATCTTCTTTTGTTATATTTTCTTTATTTATCTCATATATTTGACTATCTAATCTAAATTTAAATATGTTGTTTTTATAAACAAATTTTTGCAATCTTATAACTTTATTTTTGTCAATAACAATATAAAAAATATCTTTCGATGCTAAAATATTGTCTTCTAATTGTTTATGTACTTTTATAAAAAAATCAATGGATTTTCCTTTCAAATTTAAAAAATTTAAAGAATCAGTTTTAAAATATTCATCTTCTTTTTGTGAATAGAAATTAGAAGTAAATCTATTAACATCGTAAGGATAATGTAAAAATTCTAAGAGATCTAAATTTTTTAAAATTCAATATCAATTGTTGTTTAAATTTTCTTCTAAAATAGATTTTCCTATTTTGACAACTGCTTCATTAGAATTACCGCCTTGAGCTTGATTTGGTCTAAGTGGATTATAAACAAATAAAGAAAATTTTAAATCTTCTAATTTTTTATCACTTATGTTTTCTTGTTCAAGAATGTAATTATTTATTTTTTCTAAATTATTTTCAAAAATATCTTTTAATAAAAGATCAATTTCTTTGTTGGAATAAAAATTTTTTTTATTTTGTACATTTGTTTGATTATGAAAATTTGATTTTGCTTCATTACACGAAACAAAAGAATAAAAAGGCGAAAATAAAACTAAAAAAGGTAGAAATAATCTTACTTTTTTATTTTTCATTTTTATTATCTTTCTACTTATAAACTTAGAATAACTATTAATAATTATAACTTATTTATAAAAAAGCAATAAAAAAATTCCCTAAGGAATAATTTCAATCCGCTGTATAAATAATAGTTATTCTAAGTTGTTGTTAATGTGTTTATTTATTGTTATTTAATTATTTATACTAAAAAATTATACTATTTTTTGGAAAATAATCAATTAAATTGTATAATTTTATGAGTTATTCAGTTGTTGTGTAGAAAGAAATATGAATAAAAATTACTTTTTATTTATAAATAAATTACTTTTAAAGAAAAAAAGCACAATTATTATTCCTGTAATTAATTTATTAATGATTATATTAACTTTAATTTTAAATTTCACTCTTGCTAAAAGTATAGAGAACTTTTTGATTATTTTTTATATCAATATTTTAATTAATGGGATTTTATCTAGTCTCTATGGTTCTATAAAAGCACTAAATATTTTTAAAGATTTACAAAGCGAAGGAATAGAAATAATTGTTTTTTCAAAAAGCATTACAAGACATAAAATAGTTTTTACTAAACTTATAAACTTTGCTTTTTGATCAATGTTATGATCCTTTGTTTCTTATTGAATTTTATCTACAACTCTGTTTTTAAATTTAAATTTCATTAATAGTTTAAATATACCTTTTTTATGAATTTTCTTAAGTCCTCTTTTTATTTATCTATTTTTTGGATTGATATCTATTTTAATTTCATCTAGATTTTCATCAAAAATATCAATAGCATTTCCTTTATTATTCTTTATGCCTTTTACAACTTTAGGGAGTATAATTTCTATATTTTCAACTTCTAGTGAAAACAAATTTGGAGAATATTTAAATATTAATTACCCAAATTATGATTCTGGAAAGTTGCTTGATGTTGAAAAATTTTATTTAAACAATAATAAAGATGAGTTATACATAATTCCTAAAAATGTGGATAATAAAAGTTTTTCACAAAGAGAAAAAGAATTTTTAGAATTAGCAAAGCAAAAATCTAAAAATTCATCAACTTTATGACAAGCATACTCATTACTTTCACTACCTTATCAATTTCTTGATATTTATAATAATAAAGATAAAGATGCTCTTTCTTATGTTTCTAAGAGTCAAATTAATAATTTAGAAAATTATTTAAATTATAAAAATTTAGATTCTGGAGAATACAATTACAAGTTAGAATTAAATAATAACAACTTATTAAAAGTTGCTATACAAGATGATGATAGTTTATTAGAAACAAAATATTCTTATTTAGTTCCTGGTGCATTAAAAAATAGTTCTCATTTTGAGAATGTAAAAAATAGAGAAATAATTTATTCAAGAGAAAATGCTTCCAATTTTGAAGTCTCATTTCCTGAAGATGATAAGATAGTTGCAGTTCCTGAAGATTTAGTTGGAAAACTAAAATGAGAAATAATTGAAGAAGTTTTAAAATCTGCTATTTTTGACAAATATGCCTATAAAACCTTTATAAAAGTTAAAAATTATAATAAAAATGATCTTTTAAAATACTTCGAAAATATACTTTCAAGTAATATTAATAACTCTAACGATGATAATTTTTCTAAAGTTATTGATAATAATACAGAATTATTAAAAGAGATTATTGACACAAATAAAATTAAAAATTTAACTGAAAAGAAAATTTATTTCATTACTTCATTACTTTATTATGCTTATTTTCATCCCAAATTCAATAAAGTCATTTTAACTTTCCTTGAAAAAGAAAATGATGGCAAAAAATATTATAATCCTGACAAATTTGAAATTTCTTTTGATAATAAGAAATATTTTATAGGTGGATATTCTACTTATAGTCCTATTCAACAAATAAAAAATGATAAAATCATTTATCGTTTTAGTTTGGAAGAAAGTAATAATTTCTTATTTCAACCTGTTGATGAAGTATATTCATACAAAGCAATAAATAGAATTGTTTATAACAAAAATATTAATTTAGTAATATGATCTTTAGTTGTAACTATTCTTGCTTTTTCAAGTTATGTAGTGTATAAAAGAAAGGATTATAAATAATGAATAATAATATTTTAGAAATAAAAAATTTAACCAAAATTTATAATAAAACTAATTCTGGTGTCAATAGTATAACATTTAACGTTGAAAAAGGTAGTTTTCATGCATTTATAGGGGAAAATGGAGCAGGAAAAACAACAACTATAAAAAGCATTATAGATGCTTTTAGTGGATATACAGGAGAAATCTTAATTGATAATATAATAAACACCAAAGAAGAAGCAAAATCAAAGATAGGTTATGTTCCTGAAAATACTTTATTTCCAAAAGGATTGACAACTTATGAATATTTATTTTACTTAGCCCAATTGTCTAAAATCCCTAAAAATACAGCACAAAAGAGAATAGATTTATTTTTGCAAAAATTTAAAATCGAAGATTTGAAAAATAAAAAACCTTACGATTTTTCTTCAGGACAAAAAAAGAAAATCCTTTTAATTCAAGCACTTATAAACGAACCAGAATTACTCATTTTAGATGAGCCTGCAGCAAATTTAGATCCTTCCGCTCGTTTTGAATTATTTTCTATATTAAAAGAATTAAATCAAGAAGGAAAAACAATTTTTATTAGTTCACATATTTTAAAAGAAATAGATGAATTTACTACTTATGTTACTTTAATCCATGAAGGAAAAATTTATTATCATGGACTAAAAGAAAAAAGTTTAGAAGATATTTTTTATGAAAAAGTCATTAATAAAGAAAATTAAGTTGTTTTCAACTTCATTTATCATTACAAGTCCTATTATTTTTGTTGCAAGTTGCAATCAAAAAACAGATAATATTTCAGAACAAGAAACAGAAATTAATTTCAAAGAAGGAGAAAATTTTGTTTATAAAAAATTTTATTCTTGAAGTTACTACAAAAGTGAAGATTTTGAAAAATTCAATATTTCTATAAAAAATCCAAATCAAAAAATAAAAGAGATATTAGATTTTATTAATACTTTAAAAGCAGAAAATAAAAATGATTTAGAAATTTTTAAAGAATTAATAACTCAAAACTATATTATCACTTCAAATACAGCTTATTTTTTAGATCAAGAAAATAAAATAACAATTAAATTTGAAAGTAAAAATACTGAAAAAGTAAAAGCTTTAGCTTGAAAAATTAATTTACAAGTTAAACACATAAATCATTATGATGATAAAGGCACTTTAAAAATAATAATTTATTTTAAAAACTAGTTATAACAGGAATTAATTCCTGTTTTTATTTTTCAAAAACTTAAAAATTGTTTATTTTTTTATGAAAAAATTCATTTTTTAATAATTTTCTTGGGTTTCATATATATATATAATGAAATAGCAATGAAAAAGAAGTTATCAAGAAAAAATAAATTAATAATTTTTAGTATTTTAGGTATTTCATCCGCTATTTCTATCTCAAGTTTAGTAACATATTTTGCAACTAAATATCATCATAGAATTGAAAATAAAATAACTAATGATGAATTTTCAAGAGTTGAATTTAAGGAAACTGAAAAATATACTAATATTTTAGATGAACAAGATAGTGCTGATATTAATATTTATTATTCATCTTATGGAGTGCAAACCTTTTATAACTTAATAAGAATGGCGATGTTATCTAAAAAATCAGTTATTTTTTATCATTCTAAAAATAATGTAGAAATTCAGCAGCAATTAAATACAAATGAATTGCGAAAATTTTTACAAAACGAAAGAAATACAGATGAAATTTATTTAGAAGACTCAAAAGTTATTGAAGTAAAAGGAGAAGAAAATAAGTTTTTTGAGCAAGCTTATTATCAAGCCTATTTAAATCCAACAAAAAAAGTTAATGTTTGGTTCAACTCAGATCATATTGCTTCAGCAGGAAGTTATTTTGAGAAGATTAAAAACCTTAAAAATGTTAAACTTCAAGCTATTGAGGATTCTAATGTGTTAGGTGAATATCACATTGAACATTTTTATTCGCAAGAAGAATTTAAATCTAAATACTATGATTTTTCAAAAAATGAATGAAAAACAAATTTAGGAAGTTATGATAGATTAACTCAGTACTTTAGATCTGCTGAAATGAACAACTTAAAAATTTATTGATCTGACAAGATTGTGTCTAATAAATATTCAATTTTAAATTTCAAAAATCACTTACCATTTTTTGAAAATAACAATAATTTAAAAGACTTAATCTTTACTACAAGAACTAAAGAAAATAAAAGATTTAGTTCGTTTTGATCTAAAATTACTGGTCTTGATTGAGAAAAAGAAAGAGATAAAGTTAATGAATTGAAATCTAAATTCAATAAACCAAGTTTAATAATTTTAGGTAGTGGTTATGATGAAGATTTTGATTATGTTATGACTATTATTGCTAAATTGAATTCTCAATATAATATTTTTTATAAAGGACATCCAGGAGTGAATAAAACTTCTAATGAACTTCAAAAAGCACTAAAAAGCACAAAAGAAATATCTTATTATGATTATGACCAAAAAGTAAAAAGAACACTAAATACGGCAAAAATACAGAATTTTGATATTTTAGAATCCCAAATTTCTTCTGAAGAATTAACCACTCATCACGCTAATGAAGAAAAGGGATTGTCGTTTGATAAGTGGTTTGCAACCGACTATTCAACAAGTGCACTTTTTGGATTGAAAAACAACAAAAATAATTTTGAAGATTTAATTGGATTTGTTGATTTGCTTTCAAATAAAGAAGACTTAATTTGAAACGATGAAAAGGAATTTACAACTAAATTTGAATCAATAGTTCAAAAAATAGCAACAAAAAATATTTTTGCAACTTTAAAAGAAGAATCTAAAAATAAAAATAAAAACGAACTTCAAAAAGAAGATTTTATCTTGACAACATCTACCAATTCGTTAATAACCAATTTAACCATTAAATCAATAGAAAAAGCAAATCAACAAGTAAAATTACAAATATCTTTTGAATACAATCCAAGAGAAGTAGATAATCACAATAGTTACACTGTAGAAATTGTTTACATTTAGTTCTAAAATTAATCTAACAAAAAACGATTTTGTGCTATAATTTAAAAGCAATATATGGAGATAATAACTGTATGAAAATACTTAATTTGTTATTTGAATATATTTTCCTCTATAAATTTGCATTACATTAATAAGGAGGTTCAATGAATTCTTTTAGACAAGAAAAAGAAAATATTGTTGCTGAAGTTAAAAATAACATTCAAAATTCTTCTTCATTAGTTATTGCTGAATATCGTGGATTACATGTTTCAGATTTTGAAGAATTAAGAAAAGAATTAAAATCAGCAGGTGTTAAAATTAAAGTTTATAAAAATAGACTTTTCAAAATTGCATCTAATGATTTAGGTTATTCAGAATTAGAGTCAACTTTAGTAGGTCCAAATGTTTTCGCATTTGGTGGAGATGACGCTATTGCACCAGCAAAAATAATTTCTAAATTTAGCAAAAAACACCCAGAAGTTGTTTTAAAAGGTGGAATTTACGAAAATCAAGTTATTGATGCAGCTGAAGTTCAAAAAGTTGCTTCATTACCAAGTTACGAAGAAGCTCTTACAATGCTTGCTTCATCATTGATGGGTTCATTAAGACAATTATCAGTTGGACTAAAAATGTTAGTCGATGAAAATAAATTAGTATCAGAAGGAGAAAAATAAAATGGCAAAATTAACAAAAGAAGCTTTTATTGAAGCTTTAAAAGAAATGAATATTAAAGAAGTTATGGAATTAGTAGATGCAATGAAAGAAGAATTCGGAATTGATCCATCTGCTGTTGCTGTAGCTGCTGCTCCAGCTGCTGAAGCTGCTGAAGCAAAATCAGAAGTAAACATTACATTAAAAGGTGATGGTGGACAAAAAGTTAATGTTATTAAAGTAGTTAAAGAAGTTTTAGGATTAGGATTAATGGAAGCTAAAAAATTAGTAGATTCTATTCCTGTAGTTCTAAAAGAAAACGTTAAAGTTGCTGAAGCAGAAGACATCAAAGCTAAATTAGAAGCTGCTGGTGCTGAAGTTTCATTAGGATAA
>NZ_JBTGVH010000008.1:0-42792 GCF_054343485.1 Mycoplasma sp. 613B
CCAAAAAAATGGTTGATTTTCTGCTTTTTAGTGTTAACTGGGAAACTCGGGAAAAAATGTCTTTTTTTGCTTTTTTGACTTTTAATCCAAGTAAAAAAAATAATAGAATACATATCAATATTCTATTATTAATTTATTAAGTAAATAACTAAATTATTTATTTTTTAAAACGATTGTTGTATTTGTATCATATTTTAATGAAGAAATACCTAATGAACCAAAGTGATCTTTTGATGTTACATCACTTCCGTATGTAAAACTAAATTTGTAGTGATTCCCATCAGCAGTTGATGTTGCAGTAAATGTTTTACCATCTGTTTTAACTTTACCGTCAGCAGTAAGTTCTTTTAATTCTAAAGTAAATTGTTTATCACTGTGCTTAACTGGTGTTGTGTCATTAGCTGTTGTGTCAACTAAATCTAAAACATATTCAAAACCAGTAGAAGTACTTTTTGTTTTATCGAATTTAAAATCGTATTTTGCAAAGTCAGTTGTTTCTGTTTTAAATGTTTTTTCTGCTTCAGTTACAAACAAGTCATCTGCTACATCTGATTGTGTTGTTGGTTCATTTTCAGTTGGTTTTTTAGTTTCTCCACATGAAACTACAAAAGCAAATCCTGATAATGCTGCTGTTGCTGTTCCTAGTGATAAAAATATATTTTTTAAATTTTTTTTCATTTTATTCTCCTTAAAAAATTAATATATCTTAAAATGATAACATAAAATAATTTTTTTCAAATTTTTTTATTTTTCTATTTTTAGTTTTTGGCTATATATAGTTTTTGCAAATAATTAAATATTATTGCAATTTATAATTTACTTTCCTAAACGATTAGTAAGAATTTTTCCTACAATAGTTCCGTCGTTTGTTGCAGTTGCTATTTGTCTAATTTCTTTTTGAGTTACATCTCCAATGGCATATATTCCTTTTTCTTTAGTTTCTTGAAAGTGATCCACTTTGATAAAACCATTTGGTTCTAAAATATTTAAGTATTTTAAAAAACCGGTTGCAGGAATAAATCCAATGTATGGAAATAGTGAAGCAACTTTAATTGTTTGAATTTTACCATCAATTTCAACTTCTGCTTCTTCTAAAGAAGTATTTCCTTTTAATTTTAAAACTTTAGAGTTAAAGTGAACTTTAACATTTTGTTTTGACATTAATTCATCAACAAGTCTTGGTTCTGCATTAAATTTAGCATCTCTTACAAAGATATTTACTTCTGAAGCAATAGAGGCTAAGAAAGAACCTTCTTCAACAGCTGAATTTCCACCACCTATAATGATAGATGGGTTTTTACCAAATAAAGGACCATCACAAATTGCACAATAAGAAACACCGCGATGTTCAAATTCTAAAATCCCTTCAATATCCATTGGTTTTCTTTCGTTCATACCTGAAGCAATCACTACTGCTTTTGCTTTAATAATTTTATTATTTTTTAAGTGAATTTCTTTTTCAAAATCACTTAAAGATAATACTTTTTCTACTTCTCCGTATAAATGCTCTGCACCATATTCTAAAGCATGTTCATACATTCTTAGAGCTAAATCAGCTCCCATTACAACTTTATCTCCTGGTCAGTTTTCAATTTTTGATTGTGCTACCATTTTTCCACCAGGAGCACCTTTTTCAATAATTGCGACTGATAAATTTCCTCTAGATGCATAAATTGCTGCTGTTAAACCAGCTGGACCTGCACCTATTATTGCTACATCATAAATTTTTTCCATTTTTATACCTTCTTTTATTTTATAATTTTAATTAATTCTTTTATAGTTTACTCAAGTAATGAAAAACATTTTTTCTTTTGTTTTCTCGTATCTTTGAACTTTATTTACTTTAATTCCTGTTTTATTAAATGAATATTTGTAATTTGCAAAAAATTGATAGTAAATTACAAATATAAGACCTACAACAATATAAATAATTGCTAAAACAAAATAAAATACATATGATTCTTGTCTTAAAAACTCCATTGAAGATCTAACTATTCCATATCAAATTAAATAGAAACCAGCAGTAACTCCAGGTCTTAATCAATTAAATAAATTAAATATTCAAACAATAATTACGTATCCAACGATTGATGTTAGAAACTCATAGAAAAATAAAGGTACTCTTAATGCTCCTTCTGTATTTACTGCATCACTAATGAACATATTTCTAACAATTGTTTCACCAAGTCATAAAACAGTGCTTCCATCCGCATCTATTTTTCCATAAACTTCATGGTTGGTATAATTTCCTCATCTACCAATCGCTTGTCCTATTAAAACAGCTGGTAAAATAATACTCATTGCTTTTCGATAATCAATTACATCTCTTTTAAAATATATATAAATTAAATCGCAAACAGTTGAGAGAATAACACCTCACTGAATTGATAAACCACCTGATCTAATATTTCATCAAGTGTATTTTAAACTTTCTGCATTACCTGCAATAAGTTGTTCAAAAATAAATCCAAGTCTTGAACCGATGATTGAAGTAGGTATAGTAATCATAACCAAGATTGCTAAATGATCAGTATTCATCTTTTCTCTTTTTCAGAAAAAGAAGATGGTTAAAATTGCTAAAATCATACCAAGCATAATCATTACACTATAAACAGGTAATCATGTTTGATTAAATAAATAATATGCTTCTCCTTCGTTAAAAGCACGAGCATTTTTCAAATAATCAGGAAAATTAGGGTTATTTGGCATTGCTTTTTATCCTTTCTTGTATTTTTTGAATCGGATCCAAACCATCTTGTTTAACTAGGTAAGAGTTAACAGCTGCTACCACTAAAGAAGAAGTTGTTCTTCCTTGTTTAACAGGTATTTGAATCTTTTGAATGGTTCCACCTAATATATTATAGTGCAATTCACTATTTCCCAATCTATCAAAGTTAATTGAGTTATCACTTAATACTAACTCTAAAACTAAGTCTATATCAAGTTTTTTTCTAATCATACTTGAACCATAAGTATGTCTAATATCTATTATACCTATTCCCCGCACTTCTAATAAATCTTGAGTGATTGGGGAGGGTTTTCCTATAAACCTGGTTCCGAGTCTTGAAATAATTACAGTATCATCACTAACAAAAGTATGTCCATCTTGTATTAATTCTAATACTGCTTCAGACTTACCAACACCTGAAGAACCTACTATTAAAACACCAATTCCATTTATTATAATTGCACATCCATGAACCGCTTCTTTTTTAGCAAAATATTCAGATAAAAAACTCCCAATATTTGCAATTAAAGTGGATAAATGTTCTTCACTATTAGTAACTTGCACTGAAAATTGGTTTGCAATTTCAAGTACTTCATCATATAGTTTTTTAGAAAAACCAATTGATAACATCAACAGTGGTGGGTGTTGTCCTAAAACACGAATTAGTGCGTTTTTCCTTTCTGTTTGATTCAAAGAGAGTAAAAATTCTGATTCATTTGTACCTCAGGCAACAATGTTTTTAGTTAAAGTTTCATTACTTACTGCACCAGCAAGTAATAAACCTGCCCTATTAATAGAAGGTCTTTTTATTTCCCCTTCTGGAAAATTATTGATAGGATTTAAGTTAAACTCATGTATTAAAAAAGAAATTTTAATATTTTCCATTTTTCAAGACTCCTTTTAAATATTGACCTGTAAAAGAATTTTCATTTTGAGCAACTGCTTCTGGAGTTCCTGTTGCAACTATTTTTCCACCATTAACTCCACCACCAGGACCTAAATCAATTACATAGTCTGCTACTTTAATAATATCTAAATTATGTTCAATTACTAAAACAGTTTCACCACTATCTGCTAATCTATTAAGAACTTTAATTAGTTTGGAAACATCAAGTGGATGTAATCCTGTACTTGGTTCATCAAGTACATAAAAAGTTTTTCCTGTAGGTTTTTTTTGTAAAAATTTAGCTAATTTTACTCTTTGTGCTTCACCACCTGAAAGTGTGGTTGCTGATTGTCCTAAAGTGATATAGTCAAGCCCAACATCTATTAAAGTTTTTAATTTACTTGCAATTTTAGGTCGATTTTCAAAAAATTCATAAGCATCAAGAACAGTCATATTTAGAACATCTGAAATATTTTTATTTTTATATTTAATTTCTAGAATTTCGTTTTTATATCTTGTTCCATCACAGTGGTCGCAATTGATATAAACATCAGGTAAAAAATGCATTTCTATTTTTAGCATTCCATCACCTTGACATTTTTCACAACGACCATCGGAAGCATTAAAAGAAAATTTCCCCTTTAAATAACCACGACTTCTAGATTCCTCTAAATTAGCAAAAACATCTCTTATATCATCAAAAACACTCGTATAAGTTGCTGGATTTGATCTTGGAGTTCTTCCTATTGGTGATTGTGAAATTTTAATTAATTTATCGATATTATAATGTCCATTTACTGATTGATGTTTTCCAACTCTTACTTTTTCTTCAGAAGTCATATTTTCAAGTGCTTTAACTAAAATTTCATTAACCAAAGTGCTTTTTCCAGAACCGGAAACACCTGTAACTGCGATAAATTTACCTAATGGGAAATTAACATCAATATTTTTTAAGTTATTTTCCTTTGCTCCCTTTATAGAAATAAATTGCCCATTTCCTGCTCTTCTTTTATTAGGAATAGCAATAAAATTTTTACCTGATAAAAATTTTCCTGTTTCTGATATTGGATTATTCATAATATCTTCTACAGTTCCTTGAGCAACAAGTTCTCCACCACTACGACCTGCTAAAGGTCCTATTTCAATAATATGATCAGCTTCTAAAATAGTTTCTTCATCATGTTCAACAACTATTAAAGTGTTACCAATTTCAACCATTTTTTTCAAAGAATTAATTAATTTACGATTATCTTTTTGATGTAAACCAATCGATGGTTCATCCAAAACATATAGAACGCCAGTTAAATTTGAACCAATTTGTGTTGCTAACCTAATTCTTTGTGATTCTCCACCTGAAAGGGTTTCTGATTTACGATTTAAAGATAAATATTCTAATCCTACATTAACTAAAAAACTTAGTCTATCTTTTATTTCATTAACTAATAATTCAGCAACTTCTTTTTCAAAAGCATTAATTCTTAAATTTTGAACCTCTTTTAATGTATCTTCAATGGATAAGTTACAAAGTTCAAAAATATTTAAATCATTAATTTTTACAGCTAATGAGTAGCGATTTAATCTCGCTCCGCCACACTCATCACAATTAAATTCTGACATAAACTTCTTGTATCAATTACGAATATCTTCACTAGAAGTTTCTAAATACTTTCTTTCAATTCTTTCTAAAAGTCCTTCAATTCTTCTTATTCTATTGTATTTATTACCACTTTCAGATTTGATAGTATAACTAATTTCATGTTCAGAACCATATTTTAAGATATCTATTTGTTCTTCAGAAAGTTCGTTAATTGGTTTATTAATGTCAATATCATAATAGTTTAATAAAATTTCAAATTCTTTTCATTCAATAGATTTGCCATTAATTGGAAAAGGAAATAATTTGATTGCACCTTCTTGAATAGAAAAGAATTTATTAGGAACTATTAAATCAAAATCTGCTCTTAAAATAACACCAATTCCTTTACATTTGTCACACATACCACTTGGTGAATTAAAAGAAAAATCCTTTGTATCAATGTGTGGCATATTAAAATCACCATATGGACAAGCTTGCTGTTTAGAAAAAGTAATTGTTTTTTGATTGAGAATTTCAACATTAACAATTCCTTGTGAATAATCAGCAGCTACATCGATTGATTCGGTAATTTTACCTCTATTTTTTTCTTCAATACTTAGTCTATCAACAACAATTTCAATATTGTGTTTTTTATTTTTCTCTAATTTAATTTCGTCTTCTTCAATAAGGAAAATTTTTCCATCAATTTTTAGTCTTAAAAACCCTTCTCTCTTTAATTTTTCAATTAATTTTTCATGTGAACCTTTTTCATTTGAAACAACAGGAGAAAGGATGTAAATTTTTGAATTTTCCGGAAAAGTAAAGATAGAATCAACAATATCTTTGGTTTTTTGACTTGTAATTTCTATTTTGTGTTTTGGACAAAATGGTTTTCCTATTCTTGCATATAATAAACGTAAATAATCATATATTTCAGTAATAGTACCTACTGTTGAACGTGGATTATTATGAGTTGTTTTTTGTTCAATAGAAATGGCTGGAGAAAGTCCATCAATAGACACCACATCAGGTTTTTTAGTTCCACCCAAAAATTGTCTAGCATATGAACTTAAAGAATCAACATATCTCCTTCTTCCTTCTTCATAAATTGTATTAAAAGCAAGTGATGATTTACCAGAACCAGAAACCCCGGTAAATACAACTAACTTATTTTTTGGTATTTTTAGATTTATATTTTTTAAGTTATTTTCTTTTGCACCAACTATGGTAATAAAGTCTTGTGTATTTTTCATTTTTTAATTATACAAAAAATGTAATTTTTTTGTTTTTTTTAGTCTTTATAAATGAAAAAAATCTCTTTTTTTAAGTTTTTTAATTTTAAAATAAAAAAATAAAATCATCTGTCAAGCACTTTTACTTGACATTTTTTCAAAAAGTGGTAAAATTTATTTCATTATTAAAGCATTAAATAATTTAATAAAATAAATAAGTATAAAAAAACAAGAAAGGAAAATATGGTAAAAATTAGATTAAAACGTTTAGGAAATAAATTCAATCCTATTTATAAAGTTGTTGCTGCAGATGCAAGAGCACCAAGAGATGGAAGATTTATTGAAGTATTAGGACACTATAACCCAAGTTCTAAAGAATTAAAACTTGAAAAAGAATTAATTTTAAAATGATTAAACATTGGAGCAGTACCAACTGAAACTGTTAGAACATTATTGAAAAAAGAATCAATTTTAAGCGAATTCGCTGCTTCTAAAAAAGCAAAATAGTATGAAAATTAACTTTTTGACACTATTTCCGAATTATTTCGAAATATTTAAAAGTGAATCTATAATTGCAAAAGCAATTGAAAAAGGAATCATTGAAATAAACATCATAGATATAAGAAAATTTTCACAAAACAAACATAAAAAGGTTGATGATCAAATTTATGGTGGCGGTCATGGAATGCTTTTACAAATAGAACCAATTGATTTAGCACTGCAAACAGTTGGTGGTAAAAAAATTGTTATGAGTCCACAAGGAAAAGTTTTTAATCAACAAAAAGCAAGGGAATTATCTAAAGAAAAAGAGATAACAATAATTGCAGGCAGATATGAAGGTTTTGATGAAAGAATTATTGATTATTTAATTGATGAAGAAATTTCAATTGGCGATTTTGTCTTAACAGGTGGTGAGTT
Organism: Mycoplasma sp. 613B; assembly: GCF_054343485.1. Lineage (NCBI taxonomy): Bacteria > Bacillati > Mycoplasmatota > Mollicutes > Mycoplasmatales > Mycoplasmataceae > Mycoplasma > Mycoplasma sp. 613B. The sequence continues at coordinate 7,341 of NZ_JBTGVH010000008.1, forward strand.
ACCTGCAATGATAGTTGCTGATTCTATAATTAGACTTGTTAAAGGTGTTATAAAGGAAGAATCCCATTTGAACGATTCTTTTGAAAATGATGGATTGCTTGATTATCCACAATACACTAGACCAAGAAATTATAAAAATATGCTAGTTCCTGAAGTTCTTTTTAGTGGTCATCACAAAAAAATAGAAGAATGAAAGAAACAAAAACAAATTGAAAAAACTAAAAAAAATAGACCAGATATTTTAGAAAGGAAAGAAAATGCAAAATAAATTAATGGAAATTGTTGAAAGTTCACAAATAAGAACTGATTTACCTAAATTTAAACAAGGTGATAACGTTAAAGTTCACGTAAGAATTAAAGAGGGAACAAAAGAAAGAATCCAGATTTTTGAAGGTTTAGTTATAGCTATGAAAAATGAAGGAACAAGAGAAACCTTTACAGTTAGAAAAGTTTCTTATGGTATTGGCGTTGAAAGAACTTTCCCTTTAAATTCTCCTACAATTTCTTCAATTGAAGTAGTGCGTTCAAACAAAGTTAGAAGAGCAAAACTTTACTACATGAGAGATAGAAAAGGTAAATCTGCAAGACTTAAAGAAATTAGAGTTAAAAAATAATAAGAAATAAATATAGATGATATTTTATTATCTATATTTTTATTATGAAAATATGAAAAAAAATTATTATGAAGAAGTTATTGAAACAATTAATAATGAAAAAAATATCATAAAGCAAAAAAAAATAATAGAAGATGAATTAAATGTTTCTTGAATTCCAGAAAAATATAAAAATGAGTTTGAAAAAGTGCTCTTAAAAATAAATAAAGAATTCTCTTTAGAAAAAGAAAATATGCTAAAAACAAAGCCTTTATTAGATATTTCAATTGAAGAACTTGAAGAAAATTTAAAAGGTGGAAATAAACGAAAAATATTAGCTTGTCTTGATTATATTAAGGTGATTAATACAGAAAAATACAGCAAAATTTTTGAATCAATATTCAATAATCCAAAAATTAATATCTTAATAAAAAACAAAATTTTTGCTATTTTAATTGAAAAAGAAGATAATATGAGTTTTAACTTTAAATATAAAAATAATTATTCTTTAATTTCTGTTGTTGATTTTAATAAAAATTATGTTTTGCCCTTAATTAATTCAATAAGTGACTTTATTGAAACAACATATAAAAAAGAAATATTCAAAAAAGAAAAAGCTTATATTATTTTTAGTTGTTTTTTTGCAGAAAATCTTATAATTATTAATAGATTTACTTTTGAATTTATAAAAAACTTAATTTTACAAGGAGTAGAAAATGAACAATAAAGAAGAAATATTTAAAAAATTAAAAGAATATATGGAAATTGAAGGTGTTTCTAGAAGAGAAGAAAAAGTAGCGGAAAAACTTAAAAGTAACACAATTAGTGAAAATTTAAATTATGAATATGATAATTTTGGTTCACTAATTATTACCAAAAAAAATCATAATAAAGGACCAAAAATTATGGTTAGTGCTCATATGGATGAAGTTGGTTATTCAGTTCTTGATATTTTAGAAAATGGACAGGTTAGAGTAGCAACTATCGGTGGAATTTGAGCGAATGTCATAATAGGAACTAAAGCAAAACTCGTGACAAGTGAAAATAAAGAATTTTATGGGGTTTTCGGTCATACTTCCATTCATATTTTGGAAAAAGAAAAAGTTCAAAAAGCTGTAACAACAAAGGATTTATTTGTAGATTTTGGTTTTAAAGATAAAAAAGAAGCTGAAGAACAAGGTGTACAAGCGGGAGATATAATTTACATTCATGGAGAAACTTTTAGATTATTTAATCCAGATTTAGTAGTTGGAAAAGCAATGGATAATCGTGCAGGAGTTACCGTTTTAGATTTTTTAGTTAATAACCTAAAAGATTTAAACTTAGATAATATACCATACTTTGTTGGAACAGTTCAAGAAGAAGTTGGTACAAGAGGTGCTAAAACTTCTGTATCAAAAATAAATCCTGATATAGCAATTGCAATCGATACAACTGCTTCTCATGATACTTACCAAACAATAAGTGGGAGACAAAAATTAGGAGATGGTGTTGCTATTAGAGTTCAAGATCGTGGAACAATAATGGACCCAAAACTAATTGAAGTTTTAATGAAAATAGCTAAAGAAAAGGGTATTAAAATTTATAAATTTGTAGCGCAAGGCGGTGGAACAGATGCTGCTGAATTGCAATATGGAAAAGGTGGTGTTGCTACCGTAACAATCTCAATACCACAAAGATATTTACACTCTCCACTTGGAGTTTGTGATTTAAATGATTTACAAGCAGTAATTAATTTATTAACTGAATTCTTTAAATTTATGAACAATGAACAATACAGCAAAATACAATATAAATAAGGAGTAAAAATGAATAACAAAGAACAATTATTTTTAAGATTAAAAGAATATATGGAAATAGAAGGTGTTTCTAGATATGAAGATCAAGTAGTAGAAGCACTAAGAAAAAATACTAAAGATGCTAATGTAGAATATTCAAGAGATAGAATGGGAAGTGTTATTATAACTAAAAAAGATCACAATCACGGACCAAAAATTATGCTGGCTGCACATATGGATGAAGTTGGTTTTTCAGTTCTTGAAATTTTAGAAAATGGACAAGTTAGAGTTGTAACAATTGGTGGAGTATGACCTAATGTGGTAGTAGGAACTAAAGCTAAACTTATAACTAGCGAAAATAAAGAATTTTATGGGGTTTTTGGCCATACATCCATTCATATTTTAGAAAATGAAAAAATCCAAAAAGCTATAAACATTAAAGATTTATTTATTGATTTTGGTTTCAAAGATAAAAAAGAAGCTGAAGAACAAGGAATTCAAATTGGTGACAGAATCTATATGCACGGAGAAACTTTTAGATTATTTAATCCGGATTTAGTTGCTGGTAAAGCAATGGATAACCGTGCAGGAGTTACAGTAATTGATCAAATTATTAATAGACTAAAAGATGAAAAATTACCAAATAGACCATATTTTGTTGGAACAGTTCAAGAAGAAGTTGGTTCTAGAGGAGCAAAAACTTCTGTTTCTATAATTGAACCAGATATTGCTTTTGCAATTGATACTGGAGCTTCCCACGATACTTATCAAGCAATTACAGGAATTCCTAAATTAGGAGCAGGAGTTGCAATTAATGTTCAAGATTTTGAAACATTAATGGATCCAAAATTAGTACAAATTTTAATGGATTTAGGTAAAAAACATAACATTCCAGTTTATAAATATGTAGCACAAGGTGGTGGAACAGATGCTGCTGAATTACAATACGGAAAAGGTGGTGTTCCAACAATCAGTTTATCTATTCCACAAAGATATTTACATTCACCTTTAGGAGTTGCTTCATTATTTGATATTGAAGCAATGATTAACTTAATGGTTGAATTCTTAAAAATATTTGATGAAAAAATGCTTGATTCTATTAGATATAAATAAAAATCAAAATTCTTCTTTTTAGAAGAATTTTTTATTCCTTTTTACATAAAAATTAATTTTAATTATATAATATAACTAATGGAGTAAATATATGAAAAACAAATTAATTTTTTTAAGTAATATTTTAGTGTCAACAATTCCTTTTTCTTTTGTTTCTTGTGTAAAAATTTTTAATTTTGAAAATGAAGAAATTAAAGAAGAAAAACAATATAGAATGCAAGATATTTATGAGTTTGGAAATTTATTAAGTAAATATCAAGACGATAACAATATAAAGAAAATTGAAGATCCGCATTTTATGATAAATTTAGAAAAATACAAATATTTTAATTATCAAAAAATACCTTATGAAAAGCAAGCTTATCAAATTATAAAAAATGGTTATGCAATAATTCATTCTTTTAATGAATTACAAGAAAGTTTTTTAAACTTTTTTAACAAATCCTTTTGAGAAAATTTATACAAGCAAAATCCAGAATTAGATAAAAATAATTATCATAGTTTGAGTGAAGAAGAAATTCAAAAAATAAATAAAAAAGAATTTGAAAAGCACTATTTAAACGGTGAAAGTTCAGATGATTTTTTTGAAAATAATAATTTAATTTTGTCACAACCTTGATACTGAGGAATGTCTAGTGGTATTTATTATTCACACTTAATTCCTTTTTTTGAAAATCAAACAAATCAACTTATCTTAAAAAAAGTTCAAGCAATGGATTTGCCAATTAAAACAATAGACCTTGCAAATAGTACTTACTTCAAATCAATATTAGAAATTTTAAAAATAGATAAAGATAAAAAAGTTGAAATAATAGATATTTCTATTGATGAAAAAGAAGCAGAAAGATTGTTTGAATTCCTTAAGAAAAAATATGATATAAATAATAACAAAAAAGAAAATTCATAGGACTTTAGGTTCTATGTTTTTTTCAAATTAGTATTAATTTACACAAAAAACAAATTTTTACAAAGGAAAATTGCTTTTTTTAGTAAAATTTTATTGCAAACATTTGTTTGTAGTTTCCTGACTGGGATAATTACCCAACCGGATGTAAAAGCCATCGTACTCATAGAGCATGATCGGGCGGAATTCCCGAGCCGACAGTAAAGTCTGAAGATAGTTATTACTAAATGTTATACTTTTTAATTTCAGTGAAACTTAATTTTTGAAAAGAGGAAAAAATGAAACATAAATTAGATTATTATGCTGCTAATTATTTTTTTAAAGCAAAGCAAATTATCGAAAAATTTAACCCGAATTCAATTGTTACTTTACAGTTCTTTCAAAGACATGATAATTCAATTTTAGGTGGAATGAACGAAGCTTTAGAATTGCTAAAAAATAATACAGATACTTCTAAATATTCTATAAAATATTTACCCGAAGGTTCAATTATAAATAATAAAGAAGTTGTTCTTGAACTAGAAGGAGAATATAAATATTTTGGAATTTATGAAGGAATAATTGATGGAGTTTTAGCAAGAAGTACATCTATTGCTACTAATGCAAAAAGATGTATGGAAGCAGCACCAACAAAAGAAATTGTCTTTATGGGAGATCGTTCAGATCATTATTCTAATCAAGAAAGAGATGGAATAGCTGTTGAACTTGCTGGTATAACTTCTCACTCCACCAATGCAGGAGCGAGAGGTAAAGAAGAAGTGGTTTTTGGTTCAATTCCACATGCATTAATACAGAATTTTAACGGGAATTTAGTTGAAGTAATGAAATATTACTATGAACTTTTTCCAGACGAACCATTAATAGCACTTGTTGATTTTCACAACGATGTTATTAGTGATTCTTTAGCAGTTTTAAAAGAATTTAAAGAAAAACTTTTCGGTGTAAGAGTTGATACTTCAAAAGCTGTTAGAGATAAAATGTTTAAAAATAATGAAAATGAATTTGGAGTTACTCCAAATCAAATTAAAAACTTAAGAAAAGCACTAGATGAAAATGGTGGAAAACATGTAAAAATAATTGTTTCTTCTGGTTTTGATCCTGAAAGAATTGCAATGTTTGAAAAAGAAAATACACCAGTTGATTCTTATGGAGTAGGTGAATTTATGCTAACCATAAATAATACTTTCAGTGCTGATGCAACTAAAATCAATGGAAAATTATTAGCTAAAGAAGGAAGAAAATACTCCGAAAATCCAAGGTTAATAAAATTTAATTAAATATATGAATAAGAAAATAGTTTTAAATTCTTTAGGTTATGATTCTAACTTATATATTTATCAAGATAAAAATATGTTTAATTATTCAGTTGATACAATATTATTAGGTAATTTCATAACTATAAATAGAAAAGTTAAAAATATTCTTGAAATAGGAACAAATAATGCTGCATTATCTATTTTTATTTCTGAAAGAGATGAAAATATACTAATAGATGCTCTAGAAATTCAAGAAAAAGCACTAAATTTAGCTAAAAAAAATGTTATTCACAATAAAAAAGAAAAACAAATTAATTTAATATTAAATGATTTTAATCTTTTTTATAAAGAACACAATAAAAATCAATTACAAAAATATGATGCAATAGTTTGCAATCCACCTTTTTATAAAATAGACAAAAATACGCGAAAAACAAAGATAAATGAAGAATTACTGATTGCAACACATGAAATAAAATTAAACTTAGAACAAATTATTTTAGGGAGTTCTAAAATAATTAAAGAAAAAGGGTATTTAAGTTTTGTTTTACCTATAGAGAGACTTGTGGATTGCTTTGAATTATTGAGAAAATACAAATTCGAGCCAAAAAGAGTTCAATTTGTATTACCAAGAGAAAATGAAAATCCTAAATTTGCTTTAATTGAATCTAGATTTCAATCTGGTTGGGGGACTTTTTTTGAAAAAAACATTTATTTACACATTAACGATAAAAGCAAACATGAATACAGAGATGAAGTTAAAGAACTTTATAAACCAATAAAAACAAGGAGATAAAATGAAAAAAACATTTTTTATTACAACGCCTATTTATTATCCTTCGGGAAATCTTCATATAGGACATTTATATACAACTACTCTTGCATGAGTTTTTGCAAACTACAAGAAAAATAGAAAATATGATGTCAAAATGTTAACTGGTTCAGATGAACATGGATTAAAAATACAACAAAAATCAAAAGAAAATAATCTAGAACCACAAAAATACGTTGATATGCAAGTTCAAAAATTTAAAGATCTTTGAGAATTAGCACAAATTGACTATGATTATTTTTCTAGAACCACAAACACAAATCATAAGGAAGTTGTTTTAAATGTATTTAATTCTTTACTTTCTAAAGGAATTATTTATAAAGATAAATATAAAGGTTTATACTCTATTAGTTCCGAAGAATTTTTAACCGTTACACAAGCTAAAGAAAAAAACGGTAAATTAGTTCATCCAGTTAGTGAAGATGAGTTAGTTGAAGTTGAAGAAGAATCTTATTTTTTTAAAATGTCTCAATTTCAAGAATGATTACTTGAATATTGAAAAAACAATGAAAACTTTATTTTTCCAAAACAAATAATAAAAGAGTTAGAAAATAATTTCTTAGAAAAAGGACTTGAAGATCTCTCTGTTACAAGAATTTCTTTTGATTGAGGGATAAAACTACAAAACGATCCGAAACACGTCATTTACGTTTGATTAGATGCTTTATTTAATTATGTAAGTGCTCTTAATTTTAGTTTAAAAAATGATTCTGATTTTAAGAAATATTGAGAAAATGGAGATGAAATCGTTCATATAGTAGGTAAAGAAATAACAAGGTTTCACTGTATTTACTGACCAATTATGTTAAAATCAATGGATTTAAAACTACCTACCACAATTTTAAGTCATGGTCTTATTAGAGATGCTAATGGTATTAAAATGTCCAAAAGCTTAAACAACGTAGTTGATCCCATTGAATTAATTAACAAATACGGAGCAGAACCCGTAAAATACTACTTATCTACACAAATTATTATGGGACATGATGCTAATTTTGATGAAGAACAATTCAAAAATGTTTACAACTCTCATTTAGCTAACAATTTTGGAAATTTACTATCAAGAACAATTGCAATGATTCACCAATCTTTTAATGTACCATTAAAATATAAAAAAGAACAATTAACAGACTTAGAACAAGAAATTTTTTCTGAAATACTTAATACCAAAAAAGAATTTTGCAATGAAATGGACTCTTTTAAAATTGATAAAGCTTATAAAGAAGTTTTTAATCTATCAAAAAAATTAAATGGTTATATTGATTTAACTCTTCCATGAACTTTAAAAGATAATAAAGAAAGATTGGAAGTTGTTTTAAATACTCTTTTAAACGGAATTTATGCTATAACTTGCTTTATGTCTTCTATTTTAAAAAACAAAGCGAATTTAGCTCTTCAACAATTAAATATTCAGTCAGTTGATTTTGATAATATAGGAAAATGAGAACTTTTTGATAATACATTAACTCAAAAAGGTGAAATACTTTTTGAAAGAATTAAATAATAAATTCTATAAAATTTTTATATTTGGTTAAAACTAAATTACCATATATTAATGAATTTGGAACTATTTTCAAATTACTATTTTGAGATAAACGAACATTAAAAACATTGTTTTTAATGTTTTTTATTTCCTTTATAAATAAAAGTGTTTCTTTATCTTCATCTTTTAAATAAGGTTTTTTAATTATAATATAACTGCTTTTTTTAATAGATAAAAAAGTGTTTGTATCTATCTCAAAATTTAATTCTTTCTTATTATTTACTGTAATAGAAATAGGAATTTGCTCATTTTCTTTTATATTTGTTATTAAAAATATAGAAATAATAAATATAAAAAATAAAAGTATGGATAAAAATATTATTAAATTATTTTTCTTTATCAAGATCAAAAATCTCACTTTCATTTAAATATTTGTTAGAATGAGAAACTTCTATAAAAATTGCTTCTTTTTGAAAATTCAAAATTATTTTCTTTAAAATTTCAAAATTTTCAATTGATATATTTTCAAAAGCTTCATCCAATAAAATCAAATCGAATTCTTGACACAAAAGTTGTAAAATAGATATTATTTGTTTTTGTCCTTCTGAAAAATTGACCCAATTTTCCTTTATTTCTGTTTTTAAATCTATTTGTCATTTAATAAATAATTTATCCAATTCATAAAAACTATAATTGTTTAGAAAAGTATCGACCTTTTGTGGATTATATTTAGTAATATAACCAAATACATCTATACTAGATGAAAAACTTTCCTTATTAATATAAATTATCTTTTTTCTTAATTCACTTTTATCAAAATGTAAAATTGGTAAATTATTTATTTTAAAATTTGATTCTAAATCTAAATTTAAAATTTTCAATAAAGTAGATTTTCCTGAACCATTTTGCCCTTTTAAAATTAAATTATTATTGATTTCTAAATTATTAATTTTTAATATTGATTTAATATTATTAGGTTTATAATCTATATTTTCAAGTTGAATAGACTTTATTTTTTCAATTAAATGAGTACCATTTTTTTCTTTTTCAATAAATAAAATGAATTTCAATAAATCATACTCTTCTAAAAAAATTGGATAATACACAATTAAATCTGAAATACTATTCAAAGGATTTACAAAAGCAGCAAAAAAAGTTATAAATAAAATCATATCGCCGAGTTTAAACTCCCCTTTTATAACAAATAAAGCACAAATAAAAGTTAGTATTATTGGTAAAAACTCAATTAAAAATTTTTGGAAATTTTTAAAAATAAAATTAATTTTTCATAAGTGTAAATCTTTTTCTTTCAGTTTTTTATATTTGCTTTCAAAATCTTTATTAATCATTTTGTAGAAATCTTCTTTTTTTAGTTTATCAAAATTTGTAATTACTTTATAATAACTAGAATTTAATGAAGCATTGCTTTTTAAAATATCATTATATTTTGAATTAACTGCTTTTTTCTCTATAAAGGAAAACATAAAGAAAATAAAACCTATTAAGAAAGTTATCAAGAATAATTTTCAATTTAAAAACAAAATAATGAAAAATGCAAAAATAAAAGTGGAAATTTCAGAAACTAGTGTAAAAGCAAAGTTTGATATAAAAGAAGCAAAACTTGGTATTATATTAAATCTTTTTATATAGTCTGAAGTATCTAATTTAAATAATTGTGAGTTCTGAGCACTTTTAAGAGAAAAAATAAAATTTTTCATAATGTTTTCTTCTATGACCATCTGCAAATTTTTTAAAAATAAGCTTTTTAAGATGTTTTGCAAAAATCTAAATAACAAAATTCAACCAAAAACAATAGTTAACTTAATCAAAATGCTAATATTATTAAAATAAATTGCTTTATTTATAACGTTTTTTAAAAAGAAAGAACTAGAAAAAGTAAGGATTGAACAAACTATAATTAACAAAAAAATAGTAATACTTTTTTCGTTTCAAATATACAAAAATAAAGGATTTTTCTGTTTAATTGCTTTTGTTTTAGGATCAAAAATTTTTTCTGTTGTAAGAATTATATTTACAAATATTTTTTTAAAAAATTCAATTTCTATTTTTCTTTTACCTACAAGCGGATCTAGTAAATAAACAAAATTTTTATCTATTTTTAAAAAGATTACATAGTGATTTAACTCGCCTTCGTTTATTAAAATAATAGAAGGTTTCTCTGATTTTAAATTTGAAAGTGCTTCAAAATCAATATGAAATGCTTCTAATTTTATTCCGTGTTTTTCTGAAAGTGTTTGCAGATTTTTTATCACTATTCCATCTTGATTATAAAAGGTTTCTTTTTTTAAATCAGATAAATTTATCCATTTTGAGTGGTAATAATGATAAAGTGATTGCAAAACTACTAGTCCACAGTCCTTTATATCTTCTTGTTTCCTTATTTTCATATTTAATATTTCCAAAAAAGAAGATTTATACTTCAAAAAGGAAAAAATTAGGAAAAATAGGTATTTTTTCTCAGATAACAATGTGTTATAATTATTAATTATGTTAATAAATAAAAGTCAAAAAAATATAAATGTATCTTTAGATGATACACAAAAAAAATTAAAAAATAGAATGGTGTTTTACTCTCTATTATGACTAACTTTTGGATTAGCAGTTATATTTTTACTTTCCTATGCAACAATTGCTATAGAAGCAGTAAAAACAGCTTATTTAAATTTAATATTTAGATTAGCTGTTTCTAATCTTTACTGATTAATTCACTTAGTCATAATTTTAGTATGTTTTGCATTAATAAGTTATCTAGCTCGCAATAGTGAAACGAAAAATATATTTTTATTAGTTGCAGCTTATATTGTTACTATACTACTTCAATCATTTTGAATACCTATCATTATTTTACAAGTAGTCAACACAGAACAAGCTAATGCGATTTCATATATATTATTAGCTATGTTAATTCCTACTTTATCAATTGCAGTTTTTGGATTTTTAGGATATTTCAATATAATTGATTTTTCTAAATTAAGAATATTTGTTTATATTGGTGTTGTTATGATGTTGGTTTTATCTATAATTACTTGATTTATTTCTAATAACGTTATTATTACAGTCATTTCAGTAATAAGTATAGCTGTTTCTTGAATTTTAATAGGATTCAACTTTAACATAATTCAAAGAGAAGCTTCAATTATCATCTCTACCAATTTTGATGAACAAGAAATAAAGTCAATAATGTTAAAAAGATCTTTACTTTTTGGTTTAAACTTACTTTTATCATTTATAAGAATCTTTTTAGACATTTTATTTATAGTTAAAAAATAAAAGAAATATCGACTAGATATTTCTTTTTTATTCTAAAATAACTATTTTTCCTTTATAAAACTTATTTTTTATCAAATAATTTTAAATAATTTCCATAACCTTCTTTTTCCATTTTATCTAATGGAATAAATCTTAAAGAAGCAGAATTAATACAATATCTTAAACCGCCTTTATCTTTAGGTCCATCAGTAAAAACATGTCCCAAATGAGAATTAGCATTTTTACTTTTTACTTCTACTCTAATCATATTGTGAGAAAAATCATTGTGTTCAGTAATTATATCTTTTTCAATGGGTTTGGAAAATGCAGGTCAACCACAACCAGAATCATATTTATCATCAGATTTAAATAAAGGAGTTCCATCTACTATATCAACATAAATACCCTCTTCAAAATGCTTATCATATTTATTTGTAAATGGTCTTTCAGTATAACCTTCTTGTGTAACTTTGTATTCAAGATCGCTTAATTCTTTTAATCTTTTTTCTTTATCTATTTTTTCCATTGTTCCTTCTTTCTTTTTTTATTATAGAACAAAAATATTAAATATATACAAAAAATATAATTAAAATACTATTTTTAAAGTTTTCTTAAATTTTATGCAAAGAAAGGTATATAATGAAAATATAAAAATAAAAAGGGGATTCTTTTCAAATGAAATTAAAACAGATTCATCTATTTAGTTTATATTCAATTATATTTAAATTAACTTTTGTCATTTGCTTCATATTATCTTTTTTATCTTTATTTGACAAAATTAGCACAAGAATTATAACTTTAGTATCTTTATTTTTTACTTGATTTTATTGTTTTGTAGTCATGGTGTTTTTATTTTTTTATCAGTGATTATGAATTTCTAAAATGAATAAAAAAGTAAATAAATTCTTGTTTTCTTTTTTTCCTTTAATATTTTATATAAAAAATAAAAATAATATTGATTTTGCATTTGATAAAAAATGAAATATTAAAAAATATATACAAAACTTTTTTATCTTCTTTGGTTTGCTCTTTTTAATAATTGTTATTCTTTTTGCAATAGGAACTTTTTTGCCAAATCCTGTAAAAAAAGATGATATTTATTTATCAGGAATATTAGGTTCTTTAATACCTATGAGTATAATTTTAATAATTATTGTACCGGTTGAATTATTAAATCATAAACAAATTAAAAGATAATTAATTAGTCAAAAAATTTCCATTTATGCTTTTGTAAGTATAAATGGAAATTTTATCTCCTCTTTCCCAGTTAATAGCAAAAATTTAAAAAATCAACCATTTTTTGATTGATTTTATTGTTTTTCATTTTTCTTTATACTATTTTTGTTATTATAAAATATTTTAATTTTCTGATAAACCATCAATTTTTGCAATCGCCTTAATTGAATCTTTTTCTCTTAAAGAAATAATTTTAACACCTTTTGTATTTCTAGAAGTCTCTGCAATTTGAGAAAGGGATGTTCTGATAGCAATTCCTTGTTTTGTTAAAATAAGAATTTCTTCGTTTCCTTTAACATTTCCAATATAAGTTAATTTCCCTGCTTTTTCACTATTAATAGTTCTTACACCTTTAGCACCACGAGCAGTGATTCTATACTCATCAATTAAAGTTTTTTTACCAAAACCTAATTCACCAAGAGCTAAAATATATTGTCCTTCAGCAGTTGTTGAAGCACCTACTACTTCATCATCTTGTTCAAGTTTTATTGCTCTAACTCCTTCAGACTGTCTTCCTGTGCTTCTTAATTCATCACTTAAGAAACGAACAACATTTCCATTTGATGCTCCAATAATGATTTCTTCACCATCTTTAACAACAAATGCTCTTTTTAGTTCATCTCCTTCTTTTAGACCAAGTGCAATTTTTCCATTTGCATTAATTCTTTCATAGTTACTAATTTCTGTTTTTTTAATAATTCCTTTTTTAGAAACTGTTACTAAATAAGTACCTGAATTATATTCATTAATAGATAACATTGAAATTACTTTTTCATCCTTTTGAATTCCTATTAAATTAATGAAAGGAATTCCTTTACCTTGTTTGCTTTGTTCTGGTATTTGATATGATCTTAATCTATAAACTTTTGCCAAACTTGTAAATATTAATAAATCAGTATGTGTATTAGTAATTAAAATAGAACTTAAGTTGTCATCTTCATAAGTAGAAGCAGTGTTTGAACCAACTCCACCTCTATTTTGTGTCTTGTATTCATCGATATTTATTCTTTTTACATAACCATTATTTGTTAATGTTATAGCAACATCTTGAGATGGAATTAAATCTTCATCTTGAATAGTTCCTACTTCTGTTGCAGTAATTTCAGTTCTTCTTTCATCAGCAAAATTTTCTTTTACTTCCTGTAATTCTGAAACAATTAAGTTAATTAATTTTTCTTTTGAATCTAATATTTCTTTAAGTTCTTTAATTTTTTGATATAACTCTTCCATTTCATTAACTAGTTTTTCAACAGCTAAACCAGTTAATCTGCTTAATCTCATTTCAATAATAGCTTTGGTTTGAATTTGAGTTAAATTAAATCTTGCAGCGAGTTTTTCTTGTGCTTCTGCATCGGATTTAGATGATTTAATAATTTTAATTACTTCATCAATATTTTCAATAGCTATTTTCAATCCTTCTAAAACATGAACTCTTTCTTCTGCTTTTTTAAGGTCAAATTGCAATCTTCTAGTGAATACATCAATTTGATGCTCTAAATAAACTTCTAATGCTTCTTTAAGATTTAAAAGTTTTGGTTCTCCTTTCACTAAAGCAATCATATTAATAGAATAACTAACTTGTAAAGATGTATATTTAAAAAGATTATTAAGTACTACTTCAGGGATAAATCCTTTTTTAATATCGAAAACAACTCTTATTCCTTCTCTTGACGTTTCATCTCTAATATCAGAAATTCCATCAAGTTTTTTTTCTTTAATTAATTGAACAATTTTTTCAATTAATATAGGTTTTTTGATTTCATAAGGGATTTCATAAACTATTATTTTACTTTTTCCATTTTTTAATTCTTCAATTTTTGCTTTTGATCTTAAAATAAAGGAACCTCTACCAGTTTCATAAGCTTTAGTAATACCACTTTGTCCTAAAATCATAGCTCCTGTTGGAAAATCTGGTCCTTTTATATGTTGCATTAATTCATCAATTGAAATTTCTGGATTTTTAGCTAAAGCAATAGTGGCATCAATAACCTCTCCTAAATTGTGTGGTGGTATAGTTGTTGCCATCCCTACTGCAATACCAGTAACACCAGAAACTAATAGGTTTGGAATTTTAGAAGGAAGAATTGTTGGTTCACTTTCAGAACCGTCATAGTTAGGCATAAAATCTACTGTATCTTTTTTAATGCTTTCTACCATTAAAGAAGCAATTTTAGACATTCTTGCTTCTGTATAACGCATCGCAGCTGCTGCATCTCCATCAATAGAACCAAAGTTACCATGCCCGTCAATTAATGGATATCTTAATGAGAAATCTTGAGCCATACGAACCATTGAATCATACACAGAAGAATCACCGTGTGGGTGATATTTACCTAAAACATCACCAACAATTCTAGCTGATTTTTTATGTGCAACACTATGGGTAATACCAAGTTCGCTCATACCGTAAAGAATTCTTCTATGAACTGGTTTTAAACCATCACGAGCATCTGGAAGAGCACGAGAAACAATAACAGACATTGCGTATTCAAGAAATGAATTTCTCATTTCATCTGAAATAGGTTTAGGAATTATTCCACCTGCTTCATTTTCTATAATTTGAGAAGAAACCACATATTCTTCTTTATCTTGTGGTGCTACTTCCTCTTCATCACTTTCTTCTGCTGTTTCTTCTTTAAAAACAGTTTCCATTTCTTCGTCATCTAGAATATATTTTTCTTTTTCATCTTTATCATCAAAAAACATATTACCTCACTTACTTTAATAATCTTTTTAAATAATTTTTATTTAAATTATAGCAAAAAAATGCATTTTTTCATTTTATTGCTCTTTTTTCTATACTAATTTTTATATTTTAGTATCATTAATTTATCAATAAAAAATAAGGAGAAAATATGAAAAAAGAAGTTTTTATAGCAGGTGGATGTTTTTGAGGAGTAGAAGCTTATTTTTCAAGAATTAAAGGTGTTATTCAATCTGAATCTTATTATATAAATGGAGACTTTGAAGGAGTAACTTATAAAGAAGTTTGTTCTGGTTCTAAACATGCTGAAGCAGTTAGAGTTATTTATGATGATGAACAAATAGATGAAGAAACTATATGAGAATTATATTTAAATATTATTGATCCTTACTCTCTAAATAAACAAGGAAATGACAAAGGAACACAATATAGAGTTGGAATTTATTCAAATGATCCAATTGTTTTACAAATATTCGAAGATTTAAATAAAGAATTTATTAATAAAGAAAATAAAGAAAATTACATTGAATTTGATAAAGTTTATGATAAAACAAAAGCTGAAGAATATCATCAAAAATATCTTGAAAAAAATCCTTTGGGTTATTGTCATATTAATTTATATTCAATCCCTGAATCATTATTAAAGGATGAATATAAAGATAAATAATTATATTAATTCAATAAAATCAAAAATCAAAAATACAGAAATTTCCTGTATTTTCATTTATTTTTTAATTAGAAGATTCGTTTAAATCAAAGGTTTGTGTATATATTCTGTCAGTTGAATCACCTTCTATTTTATATTTAAAAGTTAATATTTTAGTAGTTGCATCATATACAGCATCATTTGAACTTGAAGGGAATTTTTTAACATCGTCATGTATTTTTGGATCAGAACTTACTTCTGAAACTCTTTTAATTTTAGATAATTCTAATCCTTCTTTTGCAACAAAAATTTTGTTATCTTCTCTTCTGTTTCCACCAAGGAGTCCTATAAAATTGCTACTAGAATAATATTGAAGACCTTTGAAAGAATGTTTTGTTAAATTTGATAATTTATTTAAAAATCTTGATTTTCAATCGTCAAAAGCTGGAACTAAAGCATTTTCATACATATTTTCAACATTTTGATTATTTACAGAAGGTTCTTCTGAAGTTGGATTTTTAATATTTTCCGGTTCAGTTGCTTTTGGTTCGGGTTGAGATGGTCTTTCATTACTGCCTGTTGAATCTTGTGGATTTTCTTTTTGTTTAGGTGCTTGTGGTTCTCCTTGTGTTTGTGAATTTTGATTCTCACTAGGATTAATAGGAACTTCTGAAGTTTTTGTTGTTGATTTTTCTTCTGGATCGCCACTTTTTATATTTGGATCTTCTTTTTTTGAAGTTTTAGTTTCATCATTTGTATTATCATTTTTTTGTAATTTATCGTCTTGTTTTTCGTTTTCATCAACAGGTTTATTAAATTTAATAGTTTGGGAATATTCTTTATCACTTTCATCATCTTTTACTTTATATTTAAAAATCAAAGTAGAAGTCGATTCATCTCAAGAAGAATCACGGTATCTTTTAACTTCTTTTGGATCGCTTGGAATTATTACTTGTCTAATTTTTTCTATATCCAATCCTTCTCTTGTAACAAAAATCTCATTATCAGTTCAACCAGGACCAATTAATCCAAAGAATTTATTTGTTGCATAATATTGAATTCCTTGAAAACCTTTTATTCCTTGAAAACCTTTTTTCTTTAAATTTTTTAAATTTTTAAATCAGTTTGCTTGAGAATTCTCATTTTTAAACACTAATGCATTGCTATAATCTATATTTTCCTTTTTAGGTTCTGCAACTACAGTTGGTTGTGGTTGTGATGTAGTTGGATTAGGTTCTGTCTTCTTATCTGTTTCTTTGCTTTCAGTTTTTTGTACATTACAAGAAACAAAAGTTATTGAACTTAAGATTGTTAATCCTAATGGTAATAATTTTTTAAATAAATTCTTTTTCATAATTTTCCTCTTTCTTTTATTTTTCTGTATTTTTGTTTTTTTGGGGTAAAAAAACATAGAATTTTTGTTATTTTAAAATTCTATGTTTTAAAGAAGATTATTCTTCATCTGCTTTAATAGCACGTTTTTTAATAATTACATCTGCAATTTGTTTTGGTGTCACTTCATAGTGATCAAATTGCATTTGATATGTTCCACGACCTGAAGTCATAGATCTCAATTGTGTAGAATATCCAAACATTTCTGATAATGGAACATCTGCTCTAATGATATTTGCTCCATCACTTCTTGTTTCTTGTTCTTTAACTTGTCCTCTTCTACGGGATAAATCACCCATAACATCCCCTGAATAATCAGCAGGAACAACAACAGAAACATCCATAATTGGTTCTAATAAAACAGTACCAATAGCATCTTTTGCTTTTGTTAAAGCTTTAGAAGCTGCTATTTTATATGCCATTTCTGATGAATCGACATCGTGGTATGAACCATCAAATAAAGTAGCTTTAATATCTATCATTGGATAACCAGCTAAAATACCAGCAGCCATTTTATCTTCAAGTCCTTTTTGAATTGATTTAATGTATTCTTTAGGAATTTTTCCACCAACAATTTTATCTATAAATTCAAAACCACCATCTGGATTTGGTTCAAATTTAATTCAAACATGTCCATATTGCCCTTTTCCACCAGATTGCTTGATGTGTTTTCCTTCAACTTCTGATGATTTAGTAATTGTTTCACGGTAAGAAACTTGAGGTGCTCCAACTGTTGCTTCAACACCAAATTCTCTTTTTAGACGATCAACAATAATATCTAGATGTAATTCACCCATTCCAGCAATAATAGTTTGTCCTGTTTCATCATCAGTTCATGTTCTAAAGGTTGGATCTTCGTTTGCAAGTTTTTGTAATCCAATTGATAATTTTTCTGTTGCAGCTTTAGAAGCTGGTTCTAATGCTTGTGAAATAACTGGTTCTGGGAATACCATTTTTTCTAAAACAAAGTGTTTTGCCTTTTCAGAAATTAAAGTATCACCTGTAACAGTATCTTTTAATCCTACTGCAGCACCAATATCCCCTGCTCTTACTTCATCAATTTCTTCTCTAGAGTTAGCGTGCATTTCTAAAATACGCCCAACTCTTTCTTTTTTATCTTTTGTTGAATTATATACGTATGAACCTTTTTGTAAAACTCCTGAATAAACTCTAAAGAATGTTAAAGTTCCAACAAATGGGTCATTCATAATTTTGAATGCTAATGCTGAAAAATCATAATCATCTGATGCTGGAACTTCAACAACTTCATCTCCTATATATCCTTTAATAGCAGGAACATCTAAAGGAGAAGGTAAATAATCAACTACAGCATCAATCATTTTTTTAACTCCTTTATTTTTAAAGGAAGTTCCACAAACTACAGGGAAAAATTCTGAAGTTAATGTTGCTTTTCTAATTGCTTGTTTTAATCTATCTGCTGAAATTTCTTCACCTTCTAAAGCAAGCATCATCACTTCTTCATCATAGTCAGCAACTGCTTCGACTAATTGTGCTCTCATTTTTTTAGCTTTTTCTAATAAATCTGAAGGCACTTCTATTTCTTTAGCATTTTCTTCTTTTTCACCATCGTATTCAAATGCTTTCATTTCTACAAGGTCAATTAAACCTTTGTAATCATTTTCAGCACCTATGTTTAGTTGGATAGCAACAGCATTTCCACCAAGTCTTTCTTTAACTGAACGAATAGAAGCTTCAAAATCTGCTCCTGCCTTATCCATTTTATTAACATAAACAATTCTTGGAACTTTATAATTTGTTGCTTGTCTTCAAACTGTTTCTGTTTGTGGTTCAACTCCTGATTGAGCATCTAAAACCGCAACAGCACCATCTAATACTCTAAGTGAACGTTCAACTTCAACAGTAAAGTCAACGTGTCCTGGAGTATCAATAATATTAATTCTTTTATCTTTTCAAAAAGCTGTTGTAGCAGCAGAAGTAATTGTAATACCTCTTTCTTTTTCTTGTTCCATTCAGTCCATTTGTGATCCACCATCATGTGTTTCTCCGATTTTATGGATTTTTCCTGTATGGAATAAAATTCTTTCTGTTGTTGTGGTTTTACCCGCATCAATGTGAGCCATTATACCGATGTTACGATAATCTTTAAGGTCAAATTTTCTCGCCATAATTATCATCTAAAATGTGCAAATGCTTTGTTTGCTTCTGCCATTTTATGTGTATCCTCTTTTTTCTTAATTGCTCCACCGGTGTTGTTTGATGCATCGATAATTTCGTTTGCAAGTCTTAAGTCCATTGTTTTTTCTGCTCTTAATCTTGAATAATTAATTAATCATCTTAATGATAAAGTTTGTTTTCTTCTTGCAGAAACTTCCATTGGAACTTGGTAGTTTGTTCCCCCAACTCTTCTTGATCTAATTTCTAATTGAGGTGTTATGTTATTGATAGCTTGTTGGAAAACTTCTAAAGGATCTTTTCCTGTTTTTTCCTTAACAATATCAAAAGCTGAATATAAAATAGTTTGCGCTGTTGATTTTTTTCCGTCTAACATAATTGCATTTACTAATTTTGTAACTAATTTAGAGTTAAAAATTGGATCAGCTAATACATCACGAATAGGCGCTTGTTTTCTTCTTGACATTTTTTCTCCTATATTTTTTTATATTATAAAATTATTATTTTTTAGGTTTTTTTGCACCATATTTAGATCTAGCTTGATTTCTTTTATTAACACCAGCTGTATCTTGTGTTCCTCTAACGATATGGTATCTAACCCCTGGTAAATCTTTAACTTTTCCACCACGAATTAAAACTACAGAGTGTTCTTGTAAGTTGTGTCCTTCTCCTGGTATATAAGCTGTAACTTCCATTCCGTTTGATAATTTAACCCTCGCATATTTTCTTAATGCTGAGTTAGGTTTTTTAGGTGTCATTGTTGCAACCCTTGTACAAACTCCACGTTTAAAAGGTGAAGGTAATTTTGTTTCTTTTTTATGTAAAGAGTTGTAACCAACTATTAGTGCAGGAGCTTTTGTTTTTCTTACTTTATTAACACGTCCTTGACTAACTAATTGTGCTATTGTTGGCATTGTCTTTCCTTTCAATTTTTAAATTTTAATTTATATATTCACAAACTTAATTATTCATAAACATTATTATTAATAATAATTAAGTGTATAAATTATATAACAACTTAGCCGAGTGTATCGAAAAAAAATTATTTTTTTTATAGTGCTGTTGTTATATTAAAAAAATAAGACAACGAGTGTCTTATTTAATAAATATTTCTTTTGCTTGTTTTAGTATTTTATCTAAATTATTTTGAGCTTCACTTTTATTTTTTTCTAATGAAAAAATATAAAGTTTTATTTTAGGTTCCGTTCCTGAAGGACGCAATGCTGCTCAAGAATTATTTTCAAAAAATATTTGAACCATGTTTTCTACAATATTATTATAGCCTTTTCGATAATCAATAATTTTTGAAATTTTCAAACTAAAATTTATTTTTAAAAATGATTCTAAATAAGAGTTTATTTTCGATGGTTCCATTGAATTCAATTCTATTGAAACTACCTTGCTAAAAATAAATCCATACTTTTTATAAATATTATTTAATTCTTCTAAAAAGGAAATATTTCTTTTTTTAGATAAAATATTTAATATTAAAATTAATGATTGAAATGCATCTTTATCAAAAGAAATATCACTATTTATTAAAGATCCATAACTTTCTTCAAATGCAAAAATATGCGATTTTTCTTTATATTTGTTTATTTCAGGACCTACTCATTTAAAACCTGTAGGAATTATTTGACTTTTAATATTGTGCTTATTAGCAATAATAGAAGGAAGGTTGCTTGATACAAATGAATAAATTAAAAGATCGTTTTCTTTATAGTAATTTTCTTCTACTAAAAAATTGAAAATTATGGTTGCTAGTTCGTTACCAGTAAAATAATAAAATTCATTATTTGATAATTGTTCTACAAAACCAATTCTATCAGCATCAGGATCAGTTAAAATTCCATATTTAATTTTATTTCTTTTCATTAAATCAATTAAATTAATATAAGCACTTTTTTCTTCTGGATTTGGATATGAAACAAAATTAAAGTGTTTGCTGTTTTTCATTTCAGATTCTACTTTTAAAAATTTAACTGAAGTTTGCTTTTCAATTAATTTAATAACTTGAGAACCAGTTCCATGAAGTGGTGAATAAGCTATTTTAAGGTTATTATCAAACAAATTATTAGAAAAAATTCTTGATATCTCTTGAACATAAACAGGTAAATATTTATCTATACAAATAACTTTTTTATTAAAATTTATTTTTTTTGTATTTAAATTATTGTTGATTTTATTATATTTTTTAAAAAATGGAATCAATTTTTTAACTTCATCTGGAAGGATTTGAGCTCCAAATTTATTATAAATTTTAATACCATTATATTCTTTAGGATTATGAGAAGCTGTGATGTTAATACCGCCTATTGCTTGTTTTTGTTTTATTAAAAAACTAACAACCGGAGTTGCAATTGGTTGTTTAGAAGTATAAACTTTTATACCATAATTTTTACTTAAAATTTGTGTTGCTAATTTTAGAAAGATAAATGATTTATTTCTATTATCTCTTCCGATAACAACTCCTTGTTGTTTTACATTAGCAAAATTTTTTAGTAAATATCTTGCATATCCATCAATGATTCTATAAACGTGTTTAGTGTTTAGTTCACTTTCTTTATTTCCTAATTTACCACGTATACCTGCTGTTCCAAACTCTAACATAATTTCCTTATTTTAATAATTTTTCTAATTTTTCTATTGAAGGTTCAATTGTTAAATATGAACCTGAAACCAAAACATCTGCTCCGCTTTTGAAAGCACCAAAAGCAGTTTTATCATTAATACCACCATCAACCTGAATAATTACATTTAAATTATTATTATCAATAAATTTTCTTGCTTCTTCTATTTTGTTTAAAGAATTTTCAATAAATGATTGTCCACCTTTACCTGGTTCTACAGACATAATTAATAATAAATCAAAATATTTAAGTAAATCTTTAATTTCACTAAAATCTGTATTAGGTTTAATTGAAATACCTAACTTGATTTTATTTTTATATTTTTTAACCAATTTTAGAATCTCTTCTTGATTGTCAAAAACTTCATAATGAACTGTTGCATAATCAACAACACCAATAACCTTATCAATTATTTTTTCTGGTTCATAAGCCATTATATGAATATCCATTGTATGATGTTTAGAATTATTTTTTATATTTTTTATTTCTTCAATTTCAATTGCTCTGTTTTCAACAAATTTAGCATCCATATAGTCATAATGGATTCAACTAATTCCCATATTAAATAGAATCTTAGCTACTTCTAATCTCTTTTCTTTTGTAATACTTAAAAGTGAAGGACTAATTAATTTCATTTTTTTCTCCTAAAAAATCTTTTAAAAAGTAAAGATAGTTTTCATATCTAGTTAATGGTATTTCTCCGTTTTTTACCATTAATTTAATTTTACAATATTTTTCTTCTTCCTTATAGTGAAAACAAGAGCGAAATTTACATAAATTTGCATTTAACTTAAATATTTTAAAGGCAGTTGCTATTTGATCTTTATTTAATTCTATTTCAAACGAAGAAAAACCAGGAGTATCTATTAACTTCCCTTGATTTCAATCTATCATTTGTACAACTCTAGTGGTGTGTTTACCTCTATTTAAGGATTTAGAAATGGATTGTGTTTCAAATTGATTTTCAGATAATAAATTTATTAAACTTGTTTTTCCTACACCAGTTTGCCCCATAAATACAGAAACTTTGTCCTTAAAAAGTCCAAAAAATTCTGTATTTACTTCCTTTTTATTATGATTATCAATGAAATGAATTTCATAATTTAAATTAATATAATCTTTTAAAACTTCTTTATAGTTAGAATCTAAATCAATTTTAGTAATGGCTAAAACTGGTTTAATGTTTTTGCTTTCAACAATCATTAAAAACTTATCTAAAAGCAGTGAACTAAAATTAGGTTCTTTTACAGACATTACAATAATCACTTGATCAATGTTTGCTATTTTAGGTCTTACAAAAACATTGTTTCTTTCTTTAACTTTTATCACAAAACCTAATTCGTCATATTCCACAAAATCACCAACAACAGGTGATAAATTGTCGTTTCTTAATTTACCACTTCCTCTTAATCTTATAATTTCTTTATTTTCAGTTTCCACATCATAAAAACCAGCAATTACCTTTATTACTCTTCCAATTTTTTTATTCAATACAAAATTCCTTTCTAATTTATTCTTTTATTTAGTTGACTTAATATTAAAAACTAAATAAAAGAATTAAAGTAATTATTAACAAAATTAAAATAATTACAATTACACTTATTATGACAATTGTTCCGGTTCTGGTTGCAAGCCATTCAAAAAGGTTTTTCCTTTGTTTTTGGTCAAAATTTATTATATTTTCACTTAGTCTTTCAGGTTTTAAACAAGTAGATAAATCATTATATAATTCGTTCATATTGTTATAGCGATCATATGGATTTTTAGCTAAACATCGATGAATAATGTTTATTAATCCGTGACTTGTAGTTGGTTTTAAATTCTGAATCTTTGGCAAAGATTGTTCTTTGTGTTTAGCAAGAATTTTAAGATGTGAATCTCCTGAAAAAGGAACACAACCTATTAACATTTGATAAATGACTATACCAATAGAGTAAATATCAATTTTTACAGAACCTTTTTCTTTATAATCAGCTATTTCTCCTGGCATATAATGAACAGAACCTATGACTTTATTTTCTTGTGTCAACCTTTGTGATTCATTATCTATTGCAATACCTAAATCAATTATTTTAATTTGATTTAGGTTTGTTACCATAATATTAGTGTCTTTAATATCTCTATGGAAAATACCGGCTTTGTGAATTGCTTTAATTCCTAAAGTTATTTGTTTTGCGTAATTAACAACATCTTCTTTAGAAAGCGTTCCAGATCTTTCAATAACGTTTTTTAAAATGGTTCCATCAACAAGTTCCATTGCAATTCAAAATTCCTTATTTTCTAAATCAAAACAAGAATCAATTAATCTTGCTACATAAGGTGAATCAACTTTTTTAGTTATTCTTATTTCTTCTTTAAAACGTTCAATACTTAAATCACTCATTGATTCATAATTCATAAGTTTGATTGCACACTTAAAATTATCTTTTTTTCTAACAGCTAAATAAATAACAGACATTCCACCTTTTCCTAAGGTGTTACTAATATAATAGTTTTGAAGTAGTTTTTTGTTATATGTTGGTATATTCATTATTTAATTTCCACTATTGCTACTGTTAAATTATCATTAGAATCATTAGCTAATGCTGTTTCTATAATTTTATTTGCTTTGTATTCAAGATCTTTTTCTTTCAAAAACATAATGTTTTCTAATGTTGGTTTATCAATAAAGTCATGCACTCCATCTGTAGTTTGAATTAAATAACTTTTTTCTTTTCTTTTACTTAAAGAAAGAAAACCGATTTCAGGTGTATAGCGTTTTTTAGGCCCAAGCGAAGAAGTAAGAAAAGATGCTCCAGGTAATTGTGAAGCAACTTCGAAAGAAACCTTTTCTTTTTCTATATAATAGTTCATTAAATTTTGATCACTTGAAAGTTGTTGTAAAATATCGCTATATAGATAAATTCTAGAATCACCTATATTTACAAAGGAAAGTAATTTATTTTTTTTAACAAATATGGTTGCAACCATTGTTGTACCCATGTCTAAAAGTTGTTCGTTTTCTTCTGCTGCTTTGTTCATGTTGATTATACTATCATTAATCCCTTTAGAAAATCAGTTAGTAATTGATTTTTTATCTTCTTTTATTTCTAAAGTAGAAAATAATGTTTTAAATGTGTCAACTGTTATTTGTGAAGCAATTTCTCCTGCATTATGTCCACCCATTCCATCACAAACAATTGAAAAAATTACTTTTTCATTTTCTAATATTAAAACAGAGTCTTCATTTTGAACCCTTTTGCCTTTATTTGTTTTAAAAATATAATTATCCATTAATTTCCTTTATAAAAGTTTTATTTGTTTAATTCAGAAATAATAATTTCTTTAATTTTAGAAGCAGCATTTAAAGGAATATCATTTACTACTTTGTGTAAAAATTTATCTTTTTCTTCTAATTCTAAAACTGCTTTATCAATTCTTATTTGAATTTGCTCTTCACTTTCTGTTCCCCTATTTTTTATTCTTGTATACAAATCATCCATAGAAGGTGGTAACAAGAAAATTGAAATAACAGAATCTTCTTCGTTTCTTTCTTTGTAATATTTTTTAATATTTAATGCACCGATTGTTTCTATTTCAAGTAAAGGTAAAAAACCTTCTTGATTAATTTTTTCAATTTCTGAGTAAAGAGTTCCATAATAATTATCAAAATGTTTATTTCATTCAATAAATTCATTTTTCTTTATTTTATCTTCGAATTCTTCATTAGAAATAAAGTGGTAATGTACCCCATTTATTTCCCCTTCTCTTGGTTTTCTTGTTGTAGCTGAACAAGATAACTTTAATTTTAATTCATTATTCTCAAATAAAATTTTTTCAATGGTACCTTTTCCAACCCCAGAAGGACCAGCTAAAATTACTAACTTATTTTTTTTCATATATTTCCTTTATTATTTCTTACCTAAAAAATAAATATAAGTTTTACCGTATTTTTTTTCTTTTAAAATTTCAAAATATTCACTAATTTCTATATTATCACTATTTGTTTCAACAATGACCTGACCATTATCTAAAAGAATATCATTGTTTGCTATTTCTTTTAAAGTTTCATTTAATAATGTTTTTTCTTCATAAGGTGGATCTAAAAAAATAAAATTAAATTTATTATCCTTTTTCATATTTATCAATTGAAGAGCAGAAAGATTATAACAATGCATATTTTGAATTTTTAGTTTCTTTTGTTCATTAACAATATGATTAAAAATTTTTCTATTTTTTTCAGATAAAAAAACTTCTTTTGCACCACGTGAAATAAATTCAAAAGAAACCGCTCCCGAACCACCAAATAAATCTAAAACTAATGATTCTTCTATTTCAAATTGAATAGAAGAAAAAATGGCTTCTCTTGTTTTATCCGTTGTTGGTCTTACTATTTCTAAGTCTGGTTGTTCTATTTTTCTGCCACGTAAATTTCCTGCTATTATTCTTAACATATATTTATTAATTATATAATATTTTCCTTAATAAATTGCTTAATCTCTTTATATATAGAGAAATTTGCTTTATAATTAGCAAATTTTATATAAACTTCTAATGAATGAGATAAATAATAAAATGTCTTTAATTCTTCAATTGTTCTTTGAAAACTTGTTTTGAAGTGGTATTTACAACTAAAACCACCTTCAAAAAATTGAAAATCTCTTAATTCTTTATTACTTTTACAAGTAACACATTTATCAAAAGATTGTTTATAACCAAAGTATTCTAATAAATGACAAAGAAGATATGTTTTAATAAAGAAAACATTTTCTTTATTTGCTATTTTTATACTCTGTTTTATAAGTTCATATAAATAAGAGTTAGAATATTCTAATTTATCTAAATAAAAAAGGATTTCTTGTAATTCTGTATATGAAAAAGAATTATTTTGTAAATCAAAAAAACTAATAAGTGTTGCTTTTTTAAGTTTAGACATTCTATTATTGAGTCTGGCTAAAAAGATTTCAAATTCTGCTTCATTTAAAAGTAACAAAGAACTTCTGTTTTTACTATGTACTTTTCTTACTCCGCGAGCAAGAAAAGAAATAATTCTCTTGTTGGTAATAATTTTAACAATTGCATCATAATCATCGTATTCTTGATAATTAATAACAATTCCTTTAGTCGTTGTTGAAGACATTTTTTTCTCACACTTTTCTTTTTATTAATGGATCATCTATGTGTCTTGCTCAGTCTACTTTTAAATACACTATTTCAAATACAAGGAATTTGATTAAATCAACTAAAAAGAAAATTCAATATGTTTGACTTAAACTTAATCCAAGAGATTGTGGTTTAATTACAAAAGTTATAATCACTAGTCATAATAAAGCAATAATTTCTAAACTGAATTCAAGTAATGATGCTAAGTTTGTTCTTCCACCAGAAGCTATTAATCGACTTGAAGTAGAAAATCAAATTCAAATTGGATTGAATACTACTATTACAAAAAGAGTTGCTTGCAATTGTGATAAGTATAATTTTTTAGCTTCTAAAATTGTATCTGAATTTTTTCCTATTTCAGCAGCAAAATAATCAATATACGGGATAAATACAGTAAAAAGTAAAAGTAATAATGATAATGCAAGTGCAATTGTTGAATGAAAACCTTTAAGTTCATTTGCATTTTTCTTAGCAATTTCAAATTCTTTATTTCCAAGGTGTTTTCCTACAAAAACAGAAATGTTAGAACTAAGAGCTCCAAAAACAGCTAAAAATATTTCACTTATTGCCCCTGTTAATCCAAGAATAGCAGCAGCTCCAATTGCTCATTCTTCTTTCCCGATTGTTCCTTGAGGGAAAATTCTATTAAAAAGAGCACTTCTTAGTATTATTAATACAGAATTTCCTGTAATTAAAAAGGCACTGTGTAATCTAAAAACAACTTTTTTTCATGTATCTCTTGACACTTTAAAAAGTGATAAAGGATTAATTAATGTTTTTCTTATTTTTAAAAATACAAAAAAAGTATCACCAAATATTCCAAAAATTCTTGCAGCTATGGAAGCATATGCTGCCCCTTTAACTCCTAATTTAAAAACATATATTAAAAGAATATTTAAAAAAATGTTAATTAGTAAAGATCCAATTGAAGAAATTAAAGCTTCTTTTCCATGCCCTGTTTCTGCAAGAAGCGAACTCATTGGAGAAGTTCAACCAAAAATAACTCATGTTATCACTATTAATCTTAAATAATCTACTGATTGTTGCAATGTTGCTGGATCTTGATTAGTTTGATAAAAAACAGAAATCATTTTTTCAGATAAAGTGAGAGCAAAAATTGCAAATATAGTCATACAACTAAAAGTCAATAAAACTCTTACTCTCATTACTTCTTTTATTTTTTTGTAATTTTTGCTTCCTCAATACTGTCCAACAAGCACTGAACAAATTATAGAAATTCCACCAATAACACCACCTATAATTCCTGTTCAAGAATTGGCATAAGATAAAGAATCAACACCATGAGGTATTTTTGTTACCATAAAATTATCAATGAAACCATTTAGTGAAAAAAGTATTCCTGAAAGAATAATTGGTAAAGAAAATTTTAAGTATAATTTTCATTTACTTCAACTAGCTGGAAAGTGTTCTTTTAAAAAAACAAAAAAATTAAATTTCTTCTTTATCATAATTATTTAAATTTTAGCAAAATAATAAAAAAACATTAATAATTAAGTTGAAAATAACCCTATTTTCTTTGTAATTTGTTTTAAAACTTTACAAAAGTTTATATATGAATTTATTTATAGAAAAATAAGATTATATATGCAAAATTGTTCAAATTTTATGAATTTTTGTCAAATCCTTGTTTTTTTTTTTTTTTTGTAGAATTAAGTTATAAGAAATGATACAAATTGTGCTTTGCAATTATAAAATGAAAAATTCTAATAATATATTTCAATAATTTTTCAATAATTCATTTTTTAAAATTTCAATTAATCAAAAATAAAAATAAGGAAAACTATGAAAAAGAAACTTTTATTATTAACTACCTCCCTTTCTGTTTTAACAACTTCTGCATTAGTAGTTTCATGTCAAACTTCTTTAGATAAAAAGAAAGAAGAATTAATTAATTTAGGTGTAAAAATAGCAATTAAACAAAATCAATCAAATTATGATAAAAAATCAGAAACTGAAAAGAAAGAATATGAAAAACAACAAAAAGACAAAGTTAAAGCTGGATTAGATTCTCTTTTAACAGAGGGTAAATCTATTGAATGAGAAAAAATATTAGACGATGAAATCGTTAAAGCAAGAAAACATTTAGTAGACTTAATATTATCATCAAATTAAAACAAGAATTAGTAAAATAATTATTTCATTAGCACTGCAAAAATGCAGTGTTTTTTATTCAATAAAACTTTTCATTAACTAATTTTAAATGAATTTCCAAATCTTAAATGTTAATTCATTTGTATAAAAAATATATAGGAAAATTGTTCAAATTTTATGAATTTTTGTCAAATCCTTGCTTTTTTTTTTTTTTTGTAAAATTTAATTTAAAAAATGATGCAAATTGATATTTGAGATTATAAAATAAGAAGTTCTTATAATATATTTTCAATATTTTTTCAATGAATCGTTTTTTTAAAATTTCAATTAATCAAAAATAAAATAAGGAAAAAATATGCAAATAAATATTAAAGAAAAACTAAGAAGTTTAAAAAACTTTTCAATTACAAATCTAATATTAACCTTTTCAGGTTTAATTCTTTTTATAATAACTTTAACTTTTGCAGTAGGAGCTGCAGCAACCCAAAGTGCAGAAGGAGCAGTTGCTGCTGGTGTGGGTCTTGTTGGTTCTATACTAATTATTGGAATATTGAATTTCTTTTCAAACATTGTAATATTAGTATTATCAATTGTTGGATTTGTTGCTGCATTAAAAATTAAAGATGCAACAAATGGTTCTAACAAAAAATACTTTGCTGTTTGATTATCAGTAATGATAATAATTATAATAAATTCAATATTCTCATTTATTCCATTTGTTGGTTCAATTTTAGGAATGATTTTCTCTATTTGACCAATAGTAGCTTATATATTAACAATCGTATGAGCTAACAAAGATACAAAAGCATTAAACTAAAAATAACATACAAAGAAAGGAAAAAATATGAAAAAGAAACTTTTATTATTAGCTACCCCTATTTCTGTTTTAACAACTGCTGTATTAGCAGTTTCATGTCAATCTTCACTCGATAAAAAGAAAGAAGAATGAATTGATTTAACTGTAAAAGTAACAATTAAGCAAAATCAATCAGAATATGATAAAAAATCAGAAGCAGAAAAAAAAGAATATGAAAAACAACAAAGAGAAGGAGCGAGAGCAGCACTAGAATTATTTTTACCAAAAGATAAGTCCGGTGAATGAGAAAAATTATTGGATGATGATATTGCTAAATTAAAACAAGAATTAGCAAAATAGTCATTTCACTAACACTGCAGAAATGCAGTGTTTTTTTATTCATAAAACTTTTTATTATAATAAAAATTAATACTTAACTTTAAACTAAAAATAAAATAAAAAATTAAGTTTTTATATCTAAATTTCCAAATATAAAACAAGATTATATATGTAAAATTCTTTGAATTTAACTACTTTTTGCCAAATCCTTGCTTTTTTTTTTTTTTTGTAAAATTAGTTTTAAGAAAGGAGAAAATGGATAAGAAAAATCTAAAAGACTTTATCAATAAGAAAAATTTTAATGATAATCTTCCTGTTTTATTTATTGGTTCTGGTTTTAGTAAAAGATATTTAGTTAAATCTTACACATGGAGAGAATTACTAGAAACTATTTATAAAGAATTATTAGAATCTACTTCCAAATTATCCCAAGAAGAAAAAGAAAATTCTTTTCTCGAGTTAGTTTATAAATATAAAAATGATTATAGTTTAATTGCTGAAGAAATGGAAAAAGAATTTAATTATTTAGTTAAAATGGATCAAGTTGGTAAATGAAAAGAAATAAATGAAGATTTTTATAAAAACTATCTAAAAGAAGAAAAGTGAATTAGCAGGTTTAAACTATTTATTAAAAATAAATTAGAAAAAATTGAAATAAACGAAGATTCTTATAAAGAAGAAATAAACTTATTTCAAAAAGCTTCACAATATTTTTATTGTATTATAACAACCAATTATGATAAATTATTAGAAACTATATTGAATGATAAAAAAATAAATACAGAAGATAATATAAAATTCAAACCACTTATAGGGGATAAAATTGCTTTTGAAAAAGATGTAGGGACTATTCATAAAATTCATGGTTGCGTTACTTCGCCGGAAGATATTATAATTACAAAAAGTGATTATATGAGATTTGAAAATGAATATAAATTAATAAAATCTAGGATACTTTCTTTGTTTATAAAGCAACCAGTTATTTTTTTAGGATATGCCATAAATGATTCTAATATAAAAAATATGTTAAAAATTATTTATGAATATGCAAAAAGTAATATAAAAGATAAAGAAAAAATATTAAAAAATATAGAAAATAGTTTTTTATTTATTGAATATACTAAAGAAGAAATAAAAAATCCAGAATTTGAAACTGTAGAAAAATATAATATAAAATTCGAAAATAACGAAAAAATAATAATATCTAAATTTAAAACAGATAAATACAAAAAAGTATTTGATTCAATTATCAAAGCAGGTTTTTCTAAAAAAGCAATAGATATTTATAAAATATATGATTTAATTCCAACTCCAGATTTAATACCAAATTTTAAATTAAATGTAACATCATTAGATCTTATTAAAAGTTATTTTGAAATAAATGAAAAAGAAGAAAAAATCTATTACTTGGATTATATAAATGACATATTAATAAATAAAATTGAAATTATTTCTTTTTTTGGTTTTTATCAGTTTAATAGAAATAGAAAAAAAATAGAATCTTTTTTAAAACAACAATGTAATAAATTAAATGATTTCATAAAAAATAAAAACAATAGAAAAAACATAGAAAAAGCAGAAAAAGAAATTGAAAAAATAATAAAAGAAAACTCCGAGTTTTCAATTTCTTATATAAATGAAAAATATAAATCATCAAACAAAAATGAAACTGTGACATTTTTCAATATTTTTATTTCTATTTTAAATGATAAAGTAAAACTAGAAGAAGTAAATGTTTTTTTAAAAAAAGGTCTTAAAAATTTTATTAAACAAAAAAATAAAAAACAAAAAATTGAAATTGATAATTTAGTTTTCACCATAACTAGATTTAAATATTTATTGTTAATTTATGATTTTAAAAAATATGCTAGTGACGATTGAAAAAATCGTTTAAAAATATTAAAAAATGAAAGGAAACTTAAATAAGTCTAAATGAAAAAAATAAAAAATTGAACAATTTTATCTACTACATTAAGTGTTCCTATTTTTACTGTTTTATCTTGTTCAACAGACAGTAAAGATTCGAACAATAATAGGCAAAAAGATAAAAATGATACCCCAAAATTAAATAATACAGAAGTACCTAAACCTTCAAAAGAAGATGAAAATAAGTTAAAAAGTGCTTTTGAAGAACTGCTAACTAAATCTAAAGAAGAATATGAAAAACATAAATTAAGTAACGATAAAAATGATGATAATCAAAAAATAATCCAAAGCAAATTTGAAATGTTGAAATTAATCAATGAAAATCCTTTATTTTTACAATTTGCTTCTGATGAATTAAAGAGTGATATAGAAATAGTTAAGCAAGCTGTTATAAGAAATCCAGAATCTTTAAAATATGCAAATAAAATTGCTGTTTTACATCTTTTAAAAGAAAATGGTCTTTTACTTAAATTTGCTTCTGATGCATTAAAAAATGATAAAGAT
Organism: Mycoplasma sp. 613B; assembly: GCF_054343485.1. Lineage (NCBI taxonomy): Bacteria > Bacillati > Mycoplasmatota > Mollicutes > Mycoplasmatales > Mycoplasmataceae > Mycoplasma > Mycoplasma sp. 613B. The sequence goes on from NZ_JBTGVH010000008.1 coordinate 40,151, forward strand.
GCTGTTTTAGTTGCTGCAAAACAAAATAATTATTCTTTAGAATTTAGTTCTAGAAATTCTATTTTAGATATAGTTAGAGAAAATGGATTAAATTTAGAATTCTTATCCGCAAATTTAAAAAATGACAAAGAAGTGGTTTTAGCCGCTGTTCTACAAAATGGTTTAGCACTTCAATATGCTTCTGATGCATTAAAAAATGATACAGAAATTGTTTTACAATCTTTATCTAAATCCAAAGAACCTTTTAAATATGCATATAAAAATGCAGTAATTGAAATATTAAGAAAAAATGGTCTTTTATTAGAATATGCTGATAATCAATTCAAAAATAATAAAGAAGTGGTACTTAATGCCATAAAAAACAATCCAAATGCTTCACAATTTGCTTACAAAGAAATGATTTTAACAATAGTTAAAGAAGATGGATTGAATTTACAGTTTCTATCAGATAATTTAAAAAATGACAAAGAAGTGGTTTTAACTGCTACAAAACAAAATTCCAATGCTTCTAATTTTGGAACTCAAAGTGCTATTTTAGACATAGTTAGAGAATATGGTCTAAATTTAAGGTTTTTGTCAAATGAATTGCAAAACAATGAAAAAATAGTTACAGCTGCTGTTCAGCAAAATGGTTTAGCTCTAGAATTTGCTTCTAGCATACTGCAAAATAACCAAGATATAGTTGAAAAATCTTTTAATCAAAATTCAATTTCTCTTAAATATGCTAATAAAAGTATTTTAATAAAACTGTTGAAAAAAAATGGACTTTTACTAGAATATGCTTCTGATGTTTTAAAAAATGATAAGTCAGTAGTACTTGAAGCTATAAAAAACAATCCAAATGCTTCGCAATTTGCTACCAGAACAGCTATTTTAAACCTTCTTGAAGAAAATGGATTAAATTTACAGTTTCTATCAGATAATTTAAAAAATGATGAAAATATTATTCAAACAGCTTTCAATCAAACAAGCGATTCCTTTAAATATGGATATAAAAACGGAATAATCAATATATTAAGTAGAAATGGAATCTTACTACAATACGCTTCTGATGAATTAAAAAATGATAAAGATGTAGTTTTGACTGCTGTTAAACAAAATTCTAGTGCTTCACAGTTTACAACTGAAAATGCGATGTTAAATATAGTTAGAGAAAATGGTCTAAATTTAAGGTTTTTGTCAAACGAATTGCAAAACAATGAAAAAATAGTTACAGCTGCTGTTCAGCAAAATGGTTTAGCATTAGAATTTGCATCTAGTGACTTAAAAAACAACGTTGAAGTTGTTATTGAAAGTTTAAAAAACAATAAAACGTCTTTAAAATTCGCAAATAAAAATATTATTACAAACTTTTTAAGAGAAAATCCTAAATGATTTAATTTTTTACCATATGAATACAAAAATGATAAAGATTTATTAACTAAAGTTATACAAAAAAATCTCTCAGGATTATTTTATATTTCTAATTTTCTAAAAAATGATAGAGAATTTATTAAAAATGTTTTAAAACTTAATGAAAATATAAATGAATGAAATTATAATAATTTTATTTTAGAAAATGTTGGAAAAAAAGATTTTTCTCTTGAATATGCATCAGATGAAATTTTAAATAACCAAGAATTTCTTCTAAAAGCATTAGAAAGAGATCGATACTCATCGCTATACTTTCCAAAATCATTTAAAAATGATCAAACCTTTATTCTTGAAGCTGTTAAGAAAAACAGTAATGCATTGGGATATGCATCAGATGAATTAAAAAATGATAAAACTTTTGTGCTTGAAGCTGTTAAACAAAATGGGAGTGCATTATATCATGCTTCAGAAACATTAAGAAATGATAAAGAAGTGGTTCTTGAAGCTGTTAAACAAAATGGAAATGCATTGAAATATGCTTCTCAAGAATTAAGAAATGATAAAGAAGTTGTGCTTGAAGCGGTTAAGCAAAGTTCAGATGCAAAATATTATGTATCAAATATATTAAAAAATGATAAAGATGTAGTGGTTGAAATAGTTAAGCAAGATAGCAATGAATTAAAATGGGTTTTAGAATCATTAAAAAATGACAAACATGTCATTTTAGCTGCTGTTAAACAAAATGGGAGTGCATTATATCATGCTTCAGAAACATTAAGAAATGATAAAGAAGTGGTGCTTGAAGCTGTTAAACAAAATGGGAAGGCACTGGAGTATGCTTCTGATACATTAAATAATGATAAAGAAGTGGTGCTTGAAGCTGTTAAACAAAATGGAAATGCAATACTATATGCTTCTCAAGAATTAAGAAATGATAAAGAAGTGGTTCTTGAAGCTGTTAAACAAAATGGAAATGCATTGCAATATGCTTCTCAAGAATTAAGAAATGATAAAGAAGTTGTGCTTGAAGCAGTTAAGCAGGATATTAATTTATTCAAATATTCCACAGTTTCTTATGAAATTAAAAATGAAATTACAACTCAAATTTTAAATGAGAAATTTTCCTTCTCAAAATATAACCTAATAAAGTTTAAAAATAATAAAGATTTTATTCTTAATTTTATACAACAAACATCATTTGCATTTCAATTTGCTTCTGATGATTTAAAAAACAATAAAGAAGTGGTGCTGGAAGCAGTTAAACAAAATGGAAATGCATTGGAATATGC